>CAZOAK010000006.1:0-31443 GCA_964577785.1 uncultured Candidatus Saccharibacteria bacterium
GATTTGATTATTTGCGCGACAATATAACTCAAAATGAAAAGGAACTTCGTCAGAGAGAATATAATTTTGCAATTGTGGATGAGGTGGACTCAATTCTTATTGATGAAGCGAGAACTCCACTTATTATTTCTTCTCCAACTCAAAGATCAGAAAACTTGTATGTAACATTCGCATCAATTGCTAACAAAATGCAAAAAGAAGAGGATTATACAGTGGATGAAAAGCATCGCTCAATCGCACTTACAGATAATGGTATAGAAAAGGCAGAAAAGATTTTGGGAGTGGACAACATATATACTGATAAAGGTATTAAATACGTGCACCACCTAGAAACAGCGGTTAGAGCTAAAGCCCTTTTTAATAAAGATAAAGAATATGTAGTAAAAGACGGAGAAATAATAATAGTGGATGAATTCACTGGTAGAATGCAACCAGGTAGGCGTTGGAGTGAGGGATTACATCAAGCGATGGAGGCCAAAGAAGGTGTTGATATCAAAGAAGAGAGTAGAACTTATGCTTCTATAACATTCCAGAATTTCTTTAGACTATATAAGAAGCTTTCTGGAATGACTGGAACTGCCGAGACCTCCAAAGAAGAATTTTCAAAAGTGTATCATTTGGATACTATAGTCATACCAACTCATAGAGAGATAAAGAGATTGGATAGGAATGATTTTATATTTCAAAACGAAAAAGGTAAATTCAAAGCGATCGCTCGCAAAGTAAAAGAACTTTATACCAAAGGACAGCCAGTGCTAATTGGTACTGTGTCTATTGAAAAAAATGAAATCCTGTCTGCGTACTTGCAAAGAGAAGGTGTACCACATGAATTATTGAATGCTAAAAATCATGAAAAAGAAGGAGAAATAATTGCTGGGGCGGGACGCAGAGGTGCCGTGACCATTGCAACCAACATGGCGGGACGAGGAGTTGATATTAAACTTGGCGGAGTGCCATATGAAAAAGAGAAGGAAGAAGAGGTTAAGGCACTCGGTGGGCTATTTGTTTTAGGAACAGAACGGCACGAAGCACGACGAATTGATAATCAGTTACGAGGGCGATCTGGACGACAAGGAGATCCTGGAGAAACACAATTCTTTGTGTCACTCGAAGACGATCTGATGAGGGTTTTTGCATCAGATATTATTAAAAGAATGATGGTGCGTTTTGATATTGCCGAAGATGAGCCAATAGAGAATCGTCTTATTACTAAATCTTTAGAAACTGCTCAGACTAGAATAGAAGGATTCCATTTTGATTCTCGTAAACATACTCTAGAGTTTGATGACGTGATGAACTATCAGAGAAAAATAATTTATGAAAAGAGAAGAAAAGTTTTGTTGGGAGATAAAGATGAAATATTAAATATTGTTACCACAATGGCTGGAGGAGATGAGGCAGAACTTAAAACAATAGAAGAAAAGAAAGTCCAGATTGGTGAGGAATTATTTGCGAATGGTACTAGATCCCTCATGCTCCAGACCATTGATATGTATTGGATGGATCATCTTGAAATGATGGATTATTTGCGTGGCTCTGTGAATCTTCGTGCATACGGTCAACGCGATCCTTTAGTTGAGTACAAAAAGGATGGTTTGAAATTATTTAAGGAAATGGAACGCGCGATAGAAGATACTGTTATGGATACAATTTCTAAAGTACAAGCTAATATGAAGACAGAAGAACCTCTAAAGGTTATTGAAGTTAGGGAAGATCTGAGTAAAGGTTCGGTTGCAAAAAATAAACCAGTAGTACATGACGGAAGCAAGGTTGGCAGAAATGATCCTTGTACTTGTGGTAGCGGGAAGAAGTATAAGAATTGTCACGGGAAATAATTCTAGCTTAGAAGCTTAGGGTTTAGCTTTTGTGCGGATGGAGGAAAAGTAGCTTTAAGTATGTTTATTAATGGTGTAATATTTGTTATATGAAAATAAATACAAAAAATGGATTTATTCAGATACCTATATTACTATCGATAATTTTTGGTGTTATTGCTCTCGGCTCCACTAGCTACATTGTTGTTCAAAAGTATCAGTCTGGAGGAGATGAAAAATTAACTGAACCAAAAACAAAAGATGATGAATTAAGTAAGTTAAAAGAAGAAATTGAATTATTAAAGACCAATCAGTCATTGACAGATCAAAAACAAGTCTCAATTACGAAACCTGTCGAAGTTAAAAAAGCTGTCATCACACCTATAGTTACGGCTAAAGAAGAAGTAATAGTTGAACCTGTAAAAGTAGTGGAGCCGATAGTTGTGGGTGTCCCAAATTCAGAATTTACGATCGAAAGAGTTACTCAAAGTATATTTAAAAAGACGGGGTATTATAGTTACGGTGGATACGAAGTAAGTTTAGTTATAGTTGCAAATGATTCGGATATTTATATACCAAAAACCACCAGCGATTCTACAAGTGGGGTTACGGGTTTTATATACTCAATACTGGGTGATGATTTTAGAGGAAGGCAATCTTCGCAGGTGGAATGCGCTAACTATGAAGCAAATTATTGCTGGATTAAGAAAGGTAAAACTATGACAATAACAACAACTGTATGGCTTACACCAAATGAATCTGGTAATTATTCAGTTAAATTCGATACGATGAATTTTAGACGTGGTGCGAATGGAAAATTGGAATCATTTAATATAGACAAAGAAACTCAAAAGATATATATAAATTAGAGTGAAAAATATTTTTGATATCCACAAAGCTGGGGCAATAATTGTTAGAGATAGAAAACTTTTGCTTACTCGTGCAAAGGGTAAGGAATTTTTTATTGCTCCGGGAGGGAAGTTGGAAAAGAATGAAACACCAATACAGTGCTTGAAACGCGAGTTAATGGAAGAAATTGATATTTCTTTTGAAGATTCGGATATAGAAGAATTTGGGACATTTTATGCGCCCGCTGTTTATGACAAGACTAAAAATCTTAGAATGGATGTATTTTTGGTGAAAAATTGGCAGGGTGAGATAGAACCATCTAATGAAGTTGAAGAAATTATTTGGATAAATTCTAAAATATCGCCAAATATTAAAATTGGCTCTATTTTTGAGCACGAAGTGGTACCTAGATTGAAGAGTTTGGACATGATTGATTGAAATCTATGGTAGGGGTATAATTAATTAGCAATAAAGACTTTTTAACGGGCATGAAATCCCGTTAGAAAAACCTACGCAGTCTTTGTAAATAAACTTTACAATACTACGATGAAGCAGGTATTACACAATTACAAGCACTTACTTAACTTTTTCTAACGGGATGAAAGAAAGCAAACTAGAAACATATATTTATTTTATACTTCTCGGAATTACTGTATTTTTGTCTTACAAAATATTTGAGCCATATCTATTTGCTATTATTATTGCACTCATATTTGCGGTTGTATTTCATCCTTTAAATAAAAAAGTTTCAAGGAGTTTACCTAAACATAAATCATTATCAGCACTCGTGACTTTGATTATTGTTGTTGTGTTAGTGCTTGTCCCATTTGTGCTTTACGGAATACAGCTTTCAGATGAAGTAAAAGATTTTTATGATCATGCATTTTCTGCAATGCAGGGCGGGGGTATAATGTTAAAACTTACGAGTGTTGCAAATAATTTTATTTCAACATTCTCACCAATTGGGGTTACTTGGCCAGTATTTGATGTTGCTGAAACTGAGACATATATATTTCAATTCTTATCTTGGATAAGAGGGCATTTTGGAGATATTTTCTCTGGACTAGCTAAATTATTTGTTGATTTGTTTATATTCCTTATTGCATTTTATTATTTTCTCCGGGATGGTGACGTTCTCCGTAAAAGAGTTATTGATATCAGTCCGTTTCCTGATAACAGAGACGAGGAAATACTAGATAGATTAAAGATTGCTATTGTGTCAGTGGTTAAAGGTTCGATGCTCGTCGCTATAGTTCAGGGTATTATGACCGGACTTGGATTTCATATTTTCGGAGTACCATCAGCATTGTTGTGGGGCGGTGTAACTGTAATTGCAGCGCTCGTGCCGGGGGTTGGGACTTCTCTGGTTTTAATTCCTGCGATTCTATATCTATTCTTTACTGGAGAAAGTACTCACGCTTTCGGACTATTACTTTGGGGTGCAGTTTGTGTAGGGCTTATTGATAATATTTTAGGACCAAAACTTATAGAAAAAGGAATTAATATTCATCCACTTTTGATTTTGCTCTCAGTATTGGGCGGAATTAGTTTCTTCGGGGTAATTGGATTTATATTAGGCCCAATAGTTCTATCATTCCTATTTACATTGTTTGAAATTTATAAGCCTATTATTCTCAAGGAGAATCACAGTAGATAATGGCTAATGCGATTGAAGTAAAAAGTCTAGTGAAAGACTTTGATGGTTTTAAAGCTGTTGACGAATTATCTTTTGTTGCAGAGGAGGGCAAGATAACTGGTCTTTTGGGTCCTAATGGTGCTGGCAAAACGACTACTATTCAAATGCTTTTAGATATAATCACTCCAACGAGTGGTTCTATATCAATTTTTGGTAAGGATTTTAAAGACCATAGAGAAGAAATTCTTTCTAAGGTTAATTTCTCTTCACCATATGTTGCACTGCCCACAAATCTCACAGTACTTGAGAATTTGTTAACATTTGCACGACTCTATAGTGTTAAAAAACCAAAAGAGAAAATTGATGAACTCGCTGATTTTTTTGAAATAAGGCATCTTTTAAATAAAATCACCGCATCTTTGTCCACAGGTCAATTAACTAGGGTTAATCTAACTAAAGCGTTTATCAATAATCCTAAGTTATTATTACTTGATGAGGCGACGGCGTCACTTGATCCAGATATTGCTGACAAGACGAGAAAAGTTTTAAAGAAAATGCAGTTAGAAAAGGGGGTGACTATACTTTACACTTCACATAATATGGCAGAGATCGAAGAATTATGTGATAAGGTTATTTTTATGAATAAGGGCAAGGTTCGAGAAGAGGGTACTGTTGAGGAATTGGTAAAAAAATTTGGACATAAGGATTTGAACGATATATTTATTAGTATTGCTCGAGAAGATTAATTTTTTATGATGAGTATCGATAGAATAAAGGCTATAGTCATGAGACATCTGTATTTATATAAGGGTAGAAGTCTACCTAGATTTCTTGATATTTTCTTTTGGCCTGTGGTCTCTCTACTTACTTGGGGATTTTTATCTGTATATCTCCAAAAAGCTAATCTATCTAATATAAATTTTGTGTCTGTTATCTTAGGATCTTTAATATTTTGGGAAATTACACAAAGAGCCCAGCAATCAATCTCCATTTATTTTCTTGAAGATGTGTGGGAAAAGAATTTCCTAAATATTTTTGTGACCCCACTCCGGCTATCTGAGTTCTTTGTTGCGAGTCTTTTACTAGGGTTCATCAGAATTATTATTATAGGAATCGTTTTATCGGTATTGTCATCTGTGCTTTATCATTACAATTTGTTATCGGTGGGTTATAGTCTTATACCTTATATAATAAATCTTTTTATATTTGGAGTTTCGATTGCCCTTCTCATTAATGCAATTATTTTGAGATTCGGCACATCAGCACAGGTGCTCGCATTTGGATTAATATTTATTATTCAGCCTTTTACTGCAGTATTTTATCCTCTATCATTATTACCATATTGGATACACCCATTTTCACTAGCATTGCCAACAACACACATTTTTGAGGCCTTGCGATACACAATAGCTACAGGCGTTTTTGATTATCAAGGATTTGTTTTTGCATCGATATCAAATATATGTTATTTAATATTGGCGTGGTTCTTTTTTAAAGCCATGTTTAAAAGTGTCAAGAAAAAGGGTCTTCTAATTAAAGTTCAAAACTAATCTTATATATGAAAACACTCGTAACACATAATGGAACATTTCATGCTGACGATGTATTCGCTGTAGCTACATTCCTCATGGCTAATAATCAGAATAATGACTGGCAAGTGGTTAGGTCAAGAGATGAAAGTATTATAGAAAAAGCCGACGCTGTAATTGATGTTGGTGGTTTGCACGACATTGCTCATTTAAGATTTGATCATCATCAAAAGGGTGGTGCAGGAAATAGGGATAATACAATATCATACGCATCTTTTGGACTCATCTGGAATATTTTTGGTGAAATGATTTGTGGAGACAAGAAGACTGCGGATGAAATAGAGAAAAAAATTGTTGTATCAGTCGATGCTCATGATAACGGTACAACACTAACTCAAAATAATTATGAGGATGTATATGAGTACTGCATTTCTGATTTTGTAAGTGACTTTAATATTACTTGGAAAGAAGAGTCAGAATCAGAAGATGGGGGAGATAAATTAAGATATGATGCATTTATGTATTTAGTTTCTATTGCAACCAAATTGATACAGAGAATGATCATAAAAATAAAAGATAAATATGAAGCAAGAGAATTTGTTGTTGATGCGTATAACAGGGCCGAAGATAAAAGAATTATTATTATGGACAGATTTTACCCTTGGCAAGACGTTTTGATTGGTTTATCAGAACCAATTTTTGTAATTTTTCCTAATCCTGTCGGCGATGCATGGACGGTCAAGACTATTCCAAAGGAAAAAAATAGTTTTGAATCGCGACAACTTTTCCCAGAATCTTGGGCAGGACTTCGAGATATTGAGTGTGCATCTGCGACGGCCGTCCAAAGTGCTTACTTTGTCCACAATGCCCGTTTTATTGCTTTCACAAAAACAAAAGAAGATGCGATCGTGCTCGCTAATAAAGCGCTCAATCAAGCCTAACTTATTGTGCTATAATGGCTCTGTATTCATTCATAATACTTAATTCATAATTCTATTTCCTATGGCATTCATTGACGAACTTAAAATTTTTGCAAAAGCGGGTAAAGGTGGCGACGGTGTTGTCCGTTGGCGCCATGAAAAGGCCAAGGAATTCTCTGGTCCATCTGGTGGAAATGGTGGACGTGGTGGTGATGTTTTTATAAAAGCTATGAGCGACCTCTCATTACTTCAAAGATATAAATCAAAGAAGAAATTCCAGGCTGAAAACGGTGAACCGGGTATGAAAAATAGTATGCATGGCAAGGATGGGCAGGATTTATATATTGAACTACCTGTAGGAAGTGTTGTTAAAAATCTTGAAACAGGAGAAGTATTTTCTCTTGTTAATCGTGATGAGGTCCAAATGATTTTAAAAGGTGGACGTGGTGGTGTCGGTAATGAAGTATTCAAGAGTTCTACAAACCGCTCGCCAGAAGAATTCACTCTAGGTGCTGTAGGTGAGCAGGCAGACTTTTTTATAGAACTTCAGATTGTCGCTGATATTGGGCTTATAGGTCTTCCTAATGCGGGTAAGAGTTCAATCCTTAATGCTTTAACTCGTGCTCATGCTAAAGTTGGCTCATATGCATTTACAACAATAGAACCAAACCTAGGAGATTTGTTTGGAGTTATTATTGCTGACATCCCAGGGCTTATTGAAGGTGCTTCAGAAGGAAGAGGGTTGGGGCATAAATTCTTGAAACATGTTAAACGTACTCGGGCACTATTACATTGTATATCTGCAGAGAATGAGGATTTTGCGGAAGTATACAAAACAATCAGAAAGGAATTAGAGACAGCTGACAAATCTCTTACAGAAAAAGAAGAAATAATTCTAATAACAAAAAGTGATATGCTAACTCCTGATGATCTTTTTGATAAATATGAAAAGCTAACTAAACCGAAAGGGATTTGGAATGGTAAAAAAATAATGACTGTGTCTGTCTATGATACTGAAGCTTTGAAGCATCTATCTAGTTTCATAACTTCAACGTTCAATAAATCTAGTACTAAATCAGAACCTAAGACTAGGGCTAAAAAAAGTAAATAAATTTTAGATTTTCAAATATTAATTTACAGTATATCTCATTTACCCATTCGTACGAATGGGTAAATGATTGACAATTAAAAAACCACATCACTAAAAGTGTGTGGTCGCGTTTATCCATCATTGGCACAGTTAGGACATACTTGGTCCAAGCGAGTAAAGATTGTGCCACACATTTCGCATGCAGACTGGCCAGGGCCAAGAGTGCTTCTGATTGCTTTAAGCTCTTCTTCCGATATGCGGGTGCGGTCTATCATCTCAACAATAGGACCATCATGTGTTGGTGTATCTAGTGTACCTTCTGCCATATAAAGATCAGGTTGAGGGTTTTTGTCCGTATTCAATTTCATGCTAATATAACATTCAATATTATGCAAGAATACATACCAACAATCGGTCTAGAAATACACGCGGAGCTTAAAACAAAGAGCAAGATGTTTTGTTCCTGCAAGAATGATCAGGATGAAAAAGAGCCGAATGTAAATGTCTGTCCTGTTTGTATGGGCTATCCTGGGACTATTCCTGTGCCAAATAAAGAGGCGATAAAACATGTTTTAAAAGTAGGTCTTGCTGTAGATGGTAATTTCGCAGACTTCTCGGAATTTGACCGCAAGAATTATTTCTATCCAGATATTCCAAAAGGATATCAGATCAGTCAATATAAATATCCATTTATCACTGGCGGTAAAATAAAAGTCAAAACTGCTGGTACAGAGAATTTCCGTGATATAGATATCACTCGAATTCATTTAGAAGAAGACACTGCGCGTTCAAGTCATGAAACTGAAGGTGCATCACTTGTGGATTATAATCGTTCATCACTACCTCTTATGGAGCTTGTGACAGAACCAGTAATTCATTCTGGAGTAGAAGCGAGTGCATTTGCCAAAGAGCTACAGCTTATTTTGCGTTACCTTGATGCATCCGATGCAAACATGGAGAAAGGGCAGATGCGAGTTGAGGCAAATATTTCTGTTTCAAAAGATCCAAATAAACTTGGTACAAAAGTAGAAGTTAAAAATTTAAATTCGTTTAAGTCTGTAGAGAGAGCCGTGGCTTATGAAATAGAGCGACATATTGGTGTTTTGGAAAATGGTGAGAAGATAATTCAAGAAACAAGAGGGTTTGATGAAAGTACTGGTAAGACTTTTTCACAGCGTAAAAAGGAGGATTCTCACGATTATAGATATTTCCCAGAGCCAGATATTCCAAAAATATTTATTTCACAGATCCCTGAGTTTCAGCCAGAAATATTAAAGTCCGAGATGGCAGAATTGCCAAATGCGAAACGAGCTAGGTATGCGACTGAGTTTGGTATAAAGTCTGACGACATCGAATTCTTTATTGATAACAAGGATCTTGGTGAATTCTTTGAGCGAACGATAGAAAATTTCTGTGATGATAAAGACTGCGTGAAGCTAGCCTCTAACTATATTGTTTCTGATCTTGCTGGATTGATGAAAAATAATAACACAACAGAGACTCAGGTCTTTCCAAGTAGTTTTGGCAAGCTCATGCTAATGATTAAGGAAGGCAAACTCTCTTCTCGGGGTGCGAAAGATACTTTGGCTATTCTTTTTAAGGAAGGTGGAGATCCTAATGATGTAGCTGAAAAGAATAATTGGATTTTAAAGAACGACCCTGAAGCATTAAAAATTGAACTCATAAAAATAATAGAAGAGAATCAGAATGTTATAGCAGAATATAAATCAGGGAAGGAGGCGGTTCTAAATTCTCTTGTCGGGCGGGCCATGAAAGCAACTGGCGGATCATATAGTCCACAGGTGATTAAAGAAATTCTAATTTCTTTGATATAATATTTACATGTCAAAAATAAAAGTAGCTATTAATGGGGCAGGGCGCATCGGGAGAGCTTTTTATAAAATTGCACAATGCGAAGACAATATTGAAGTTGTAGCAATAAATGATCTGGCGGATATAGAAAATATTGCTTACTTAATGAAATATGATAGCGCCTATGGGAAAAGCGGATATGCCATCGAAGTTGCTCCTGATAAAAAATCTCTGACAATCGGTGGTAAAAAAGTGGATTATTTCAGTGAGAAAGAACCGGCTAATTTACCGTGGAAAACTTTGGGTATTGATGTTGTTGTAGAATCTACAGGATTTTTTACAAGCTACACAACTGCTCTTCCTCATATTACTGCGGGTGCTAAACGTGTTGTTATTTCTGCGCCTGCAAAAGACGAAGCGGGTAGCCCAAAGATTCCTACAATTCTTATGGGAATAAATGAGAATGAATTTCAGAATTCTCCAATAACTTCTAATGCTTCTTGTACTACAAATTCTGCGAGCCCTGTTATGGCAATACTTGATGAAGTTATAGGAATAGAAAAAGCAATACTTTCTACAGTGCATGGATATACTGCGAGCCAATCACTTGTAGATTCACCAAATAAAAAAGATTGGAAAGAAGGACGAGCTGCCGCACAAAATATTGTGCCAACTTCAACCGGTGCTGCAAAAGCTGTTGCTAAGGCGTTGCCCCAACTTGAGGGTAAGTTTGATGGTATCTCAATGCGTGTGCCTGTTATTGCTGGATCAATCGCAGATATTACTTTAATTTCAAAACGAGCCACATCAGTAGAAGAAATAAACAAAGCATTAGAAGATGCATCAAAGCTTCCGAGATGGAGTGGGACTTTTGCAGTAACTAAAGAACCTTTAGTGTCGTCAGATATTGTCGGTTCTATTTATGGATCAATTGCAGATTTGAATCTGACTAAAGTTGTCGGAGATAATTTGGTTAAAGTATGCGCATGGTATGACAACGAGATAGGATATACTCATGCCCTAATGCTTCATGTTATAAAAGCTGGTCAGACTCCGGTTAAAGATGGTGGGAACGGTCCAGAAACCCCTCGTTATGTCTAAGAAAAAATATTGGTTGAGAGGAGGAATTGTTGGAATCGTAATAGGAATCGTAATAAGTTTTCCGGGTTTTTATCAATATATGTCAAGTTCAAATGCCCTATGTCATGTAATTGCTTGTCCCCCTGCACAGCACGATATTTATTTTTTTATCAGTAATATAAAAGATACATTTCAAGGAAAGGACACGTGGGGTATAGGATTCGGACCTATTGATTTACTTTTTACATTACTTTATCCAGGAGGGATTTTAGCAATTTTAATTGGCGTCTTTCTTGGCTGGATTTACGGAAAAATTAAAAATAGAAAATTAAAAATATGAAACTACTCTTTGCAAGCGATCATGCGGGTTTTGAATTAAAAAATGCTCTTATTGAGTATGCTAAATCTCTGGGTTATGAGGTGGATGATAAGGGAGATTTTTCTCCTGAACCAAAAGACGATTATCCAGATTTTATTTCACTTGTTGCAAAGGAGGTGAGTAGTAATCCAGAATTGAAAGGGGTTGTTATTGGCGGTTCAGGGCAAGGTGAAGCGATAGTTTGTAATAGATTTCCTAATGTTCGGGCAGCGCTATGGTACGGTGGTGATATGGATATAATTAAATTGTCACGAGAACATAATAATGCTAATGTGCTGTCTCTGGGTGCTAGATTTGTAAGTATTGATGAGGCCAAAAATGCATTAGAATTATGGCTTGAGACAGAATTTTTGGATGAAGAAAGGCACGTTAGACGAATTAAGGAGATAGAATCTATTCACTAATTATAATTTTATAAGATGGAAAACTTTAAAAAATTTGTAATTTTATTTATCAGCATTTTTGCATCACTAAATATTTATTTTGTCATTGATGAAGTGTTTACTGAACATTATCCACCGGCATTTTTTAAATTCTCAGAAATTTGGCCATTTTATGAATTAGTTATTATTGTTCCTGTGTCACTGGTTATTTCTTGTCTCGGTTTGCTTGCTATTAATTGGAGGATTGAATCAGGATATAAAAGAATGATTGCGCTTTTGATTATCGCTGCTATTTTTGTACTATTTTTTGCAGCCTGTGTATCGTTAATTTTAAATCTAAAATAAATAAAACATGACTGATCAAATCGAAGTGGTTCCGGCTATAATAGCTAAAAATTTTAAAGAACTTGAAGAAAAGTTATCTATTCTTAAAGGTGTAACAGAAGTCGTGCATATTGATATTGCAGACGGACAATTCACACAAGAGGCAACGTGGCCACTTCTAAAACCTGATATGAATTTTGAATCTATTGTCCGTGAGGAGAGGGGAATGCCTTTTTGGGAGGATTTTGATTTTGAATTTCATCTTATGGTTCGAGATCCTTTTGCTATAATTCCTGACCTAATAAAAGCTGGTGCTAATAAAATAATAATCCATGCAGAATCTATAGATTTGGATAGTGATCAATTGCTTTTAGACCAACTTCGGACTGAAGGGTTGGTTGAAGTGGGAATTGCCTTTAAAATAGATACAGAAATAGAAAAGATAAAAGAATTTTTAGCATTTGCAGATTTTATTTTACTTATGTCCATAGATCACTTAGGATTTCAAGGTCAGACATTCAATAATGCAGTGCTTGATAAAATAAGATGGATTCATGAAGAGGTACCCATGATGAGAATAGGTATCGATGGGGGTGTTAATCCCGATACTGCAACTCTGGTTTATGATGCTGGAGTTAGAAGATTTGTTGTTGGTTCATATATTGTAAATAGTGTGAATCCGATGGAATCAATGAGAGAGATGAGGAATTTGATTTGAAATACAGGTGGTAAGGTAGTAAGCTGATAAGGTAGTAAGGGAATTCCTAACAATCTAAACAGCTCACTAGCTAACAAACTTATGATATTAACTGATGAAAAAATAAAATTTTTTCTGGAAAAAAAAGCGAATGATATTCGCGAGTCTATTATTGAGATGCTTGTTGAAGCAAAAAGTGGTCACACTGCTGGTCCGCTCGGAATGGCTGATGTATTCACAGCTTTATTTTTTCACTCATTAAAACATGATCCTAAAAATCCGGAATGGGAAGGGAGAGATAGACTAATTCTATCTAATGGACATATTTGCCCTGTGTATTACGCCACTTTGGCGCACGCAGGATATTTCCCCGTTGATGAGCTTAAGACTTTGCGTAAATTCGGATCTCGGTTACAAGGTCATCCGCATAGAGAATTTTTGCCGCTGCTCGAAAATAGTTCTGGACCACTTGGCAGTGGGCTTTCACAAGCTATTGGTATGGCATTGGCGGATAGAATTGATAATGGACGAAGTTCAGATAAGCAGTTCTATTGTCTCACCGGAGACGGTGAATTGGATGAAGGACAAAACTGGGAGGCATTTATGCTTGCGAGTAAAGAAAAGATTCAAAATCTAACAGTAATAATTGATAGAAATAATATCCAGATTGATGGGTTCACGGAAGATATAATGCCAATGTTTCAATTAAAAGACAGACTCCTGTCTTTCGGATTTCATGTTCAAGAAATTGATGGACATAATTTTGAACAAATTATTGGTGCAATAGGTTTAGCACAATCAGTTTTTGATAAGCCATCTGCCATTATTGCGAACACTATTCCAGGAAAGGGTGTGAAAGAGTTTGAACGAAAATATGAATGGCATGGTAAACCACCAAATAAAGAAGAAGCAGATATGGCGTTAAGGGAACTTAGAACTTTAGGAGGTAAAATAATGAGCGAGCATGAGTAATATGGAAGAAGTAAATCAACAAAAAGAATTGGTTTCTCAATCATCAAATAAGAGGATGAGTCGACTGACAAAACTTTGTATTTTTTTGGGACTGCTTATAATTGGAATGCCTACTCTTGGATTTATTGTTCAGATTTCAGAAGCGCCAGAATCTCCAGGGTTAATGGTTTTGCCAATGATTTTATTCGGCCTAGCTTTTTGGGGAGGTATAGGATACTTGATTTTAAGATCTATGAGGTCATTTACAAATAAAAATGATAAATAAAGATCAAAAAAACATAGCAGGATTTCTCTATGAAGTTGGTACGATGAGGAAGCTTCCACGTATGCATAGACAAACTCTTTTGACTGATGATATGAGTGATAATATTGCTACTCATTCTTATCGAGTTGCTATGATCGGATGGTTTTTGGCAAAGCAAGAAGGAGCAGATTTGAATAAAGTAACTATGATGTGTCTTCTTCATGATATGGGAGAAGTGCGAACTGGAGATCATAATTGGATTCACAAAAGATATGTCAAAATTTTCGATGAACAAATAGTCAAAGAACAGCTAGGAACTTTGCCGTTTAAGGAATTAGAAGAGTTTGCACAAGAGTATGAAAAGCGAGATTCCAAAGAGGCAATGATTGCAAAAGATGCGGATATTATTGATCAAATATTACTTCTTCGAGAATATGAATGGCAGGGAAATGAAGAGGCAAAAAAGTGGCTTTATAAAGGTGATACAAAAGGTGGTAAAGGTAATCATATTTCTAGATTGAAATTTCAAAGTTCAAAAGATCTTGCTAAAGAAATTTATAAACAAGATCCATCTGCATGGTGGCAGGACCTTTGGACGAGCAAAAATAGATAAAATATTATGTTATAATTAATTCATTATGGATATAACAATTCAAAATAATACATACGCAAGTAAATTACTTCGAATTCTCTGGAGTTTTTTATTGTCAGCGCTTCCTATTTCTTTCGTGCTAATGTTTGCTGCGACTAGCTTATCTTATATAGATTTAAATTCGATTTTCCATTCGACCTATACTGCAACCGATAAAGGAGAAGTAGCATTTTATTCGGCTTTTCTCGTGGCGTTTTCTCTTTTAATAGCAAATATAAATAAAGATAACGTTCGAAAATCATTTTTTTGGATTAGCACAATACTTATGGGAATAGTAGTTTTTATATTCTTGACTTCTCACTCATCGGGAGGTTTTGATTTGGCTGTACCTTTTGCGCTCATGTTCATAGTTCCACCTGTGCTCTTGTTTATTGCAACATATAGTATTACAAGATTAATGTACAATCACGTCAGGATCTTAAAAGTGACTCTTTGTTTGTTGATTTTTATTATCATTTTCAACTTGATTAGAGCATTGCCACTTTTTGCTTTACTTGCAAGCGCGTAAGTATCACAAAAGATGATTAAAAAAGAAGCCAAACTTAATTCAAAAATATTTGATAAAGATGTCGAACAAGTGCCGATCCGCAACGGATTTGGAGAAGGCCTTTTAGAATCCGGAGAGAAAGATCCACGTATCGTTGGGCTTTGTGCAGACCTTGTGGAATCAACTAAAATGCTTGCATTCGCCAAGAAATTCCCTGAGAGATTTATTGAGATTGGTGTTGCAGAACAAAATCTTGCATCGGTTGCGAGTGGAATGTCCGCGATGGGCAAGATACCTGTTATTTCTTCATACGCAATGTTTAGTCCGGGACGGAATTGGGAGCAAATTCGCACAACTATTTGCTATAACAATCGCAAAGTTATTATTGCCGGCTCTCATGCTGGTATTTCTGTTGGACCTGACGGTGGAACACATCAGGCGGTAGAAGATATTGCTATCACTCGTGTCATACCAAATATGACTGTTATTTCTCCGTGCGATTCTATTGAAGCTAAGAAGGCAATCGTTGCAATACTCAAAGACGAAATTAAAACTCCTGTATATTTGAGATTGGCTCGAGAGAAAACTCCAATCATTACGACTACCGAAACTCCTTTTGAAGTTGGAAAGGCACAAATTCTATTTGAAAGCGAAAATCCTCAAGTGACGATTATTGCTACTGGAGCATTGGTCCATAAAGCGTTGGTTGTTGCAAAAGAGTTCGAAGAAAAAGGAATTGGTAGTATTGTTGTAAATCTGGCAACAATTAAACCACTTGATATTGAAACAATAATAAATGTTGCTAAAAAAACTGGTGCTGTTGTAACTGTAGAAGAACACCAGATTGCAGGAGGAATGGGTTCTGCTGTGGCAGAGTGCTTAGCTCAAAATTATCCTGTGCCTGTCGAATTTGTTGGAGTGAAAGATTTGTTTGGGCAATCGGGGACTCCTGATGAGCTTATTGAGCATTATGGAATGGGTGTTAAATCAATAGCTGAAGCAGTGGAAAAAGTAACCAAGAGAAAATAAAATGTCTATTTCTCCAAAATGTGATTATTGTAAGAAAGTATTAACCGATTTTGGCGGAATACTTCTAAGTCCTCCAAATAAAAAATCAGAAGTCAAAAAATTTCATATTTGTAAGTCTTGTTATAGGAAAATAGAACCTAAAAAATAAAATGGAAATAAAAGTAGGGAATATTTACAAACATAGCAAAAAAGGAGGTTTATATAAAATAATTGTTATTGCAAAACACTCTGAGACTTTGGAGGATATGGTTATCTATGAAGCTCAATATGAGAATCCTTTAGCTAAAATATGGGCGAGACCGCTTAATATGTTTTTGGATGAAGTTGAAATAGATGGTAATAAAGTAAAGAGATTTGAATTGCAGGATTAATTTTTGGACAAATCATTTTTATCAGGAACGATGGATTGTCTTAACATTCGCTCTTCTTTTTCTTCAATCAATTTTTTAAATTCCTGGAACTCATTATTTAAAGTATTGTCATCTTCCATTTCCTGGATTTCGCTTACTAATGATCCAAGTATTTCTTCATACTCATCAATTTCATTCTGAATAGCATCTCTAGAAATTTGTAAATCGTGTTGCACATCGATTTGTGGTCTGTCTAAAGAATTTATTTTTTTATTTACGTTCTCGATCTCTTTATGGAGTATGTCAGCCATAATTCTAAGTCTAAATTCATGCATACGAGCTTCTGAGTAGTCAGAAAAAAGTGTGTCAAATCTGCCCCTGTCCTTTTCTTGTGCAAGTACAGAAAGTTCCTCTGATATTTTTACTTGTCCATTGGAGATGAGTATATTTTGGAACTCATCTGTATTAATTCTTTTTATTTTTTCTCCACCTTGTTCTGGATTCATTATATTTCCTTAACTTTATAATCCGCTGGAGCTTTAGCTAAGTATTCTCTAATTTCTTTTTCAGTAAGTAATCCCTTTTGTGCTCCAATTTGTTGTACTACTGACATGGAGTTAATTGGTGCCCATGTTATGGCTTCTTCAACAGTTTTGCCCTGAGCAATACAAGCTACAAATGTTGAAGCATAAGCATCCCCAGCCCCAGTTCTTTCATATGGAGGTTTTATGTCTGGGTATAAAGGCATAAATAAGACCTTGTTATCGTATGATACGTGTGCACCATTTGGCCCATCTGTTATTACTACTATTTTTGGCCCTAAATTATGAATTCCACCTAGTAGATTTTTTATTTCTCTAGTCGTTACATTCAGAATCATTTGAGCCTCTTCGACATTACAGAAAAATATTTCAGTTCTTGCATATATTCCTTTTAGTTCTTCTGTTCCAAATTTGATTTGGAATGTGCCAGGTTGGAATGCTAGCTTAACATCAGTATTTTTATTCAAATATTCCGCAATTTCTTTGTGGAACTCTAGACTGTCTTCACCTAAGGATGATAGATAAAGAAACTTCGGGTTTTTCATTGAAGGAATATGCCTATCAAATGTCTCATGTTTTATGAGAATTGTTCTATCCACTTCGTACCACAATACATAATGATAGTTGGTTTTTTTATCTTTATGTAGTTTTACAAACTCGGTTGAAACGCCATTCTTTTTAAACGCATCTATTGCTTCATGTCCATTTTGGTCATCACCTAAATCAGTAATAATCGCTGCGTTAAGTCCAAGTTTGCTAAATGACACAGAAGCATTGGCACTATTACCTACAGCAGGGCATATTTCAACAAAATCAAAAGGAATCTTATCCCCATATTTCATGCATATCTCACAACCTTCATTATTAAGTTTGCAATTAATATGTGCCTCCTTTAATTTAATAAATGCATCAGTGACAGTGTCTCCGATTGCTACGATATCGTATTGTTTTTGAAATAATTTCATAGAGTAAATTATAACAGACTTTTAATTAAAAAAGCACTGACTTTTGGGGGTCAGGCTTTGATTAAAGAACATCAAAAGATGCGGAGCATTACTGCAGGGAGACAAAAGTAGAATAGAGTCTTCTGTATCCTGTTGCGAAGCTTTGTGACTGCATCCTGTAGGATTTGGTCGAGATCTTTGTCTTCAGTGTTCATGGCTGGAGGAGGGGTTTAATGTTGTCTGCATATAATGCTATACCTGATTGAAAAGGGTGGCAAGCTAGTTGGTTATTAGTAAATCGATACTAAACATTTGATGTTTATCTTGAAATGTTTAGTTCCAGACGCGAGACGTCTGGGGGTTTGCTTTTGGCTGAGTAATAAAAAAAGTCCTGGATTCATTTCCAGAACTTAGCAAATTTTTTGGAACGCATGTTCACCTTTTTGCCCGGTGCATTTTTTGCTGGCTTGATTCTGGTGCAAGGAACTGACCCTTCATCAATTGCAAGCGGGTATCCCGATCGAAAGATTCTTTCCATGTCTTTACGTCTTAACATAATGGTCGATTGGTTAAACTTAAATAAGTGTACCCAAACTAGGTTAAAAGTAAACCAAGCACGTTTCTCCAGACGCGAGACGTCTGGGGGTTCTGGTTTTAGAGATAATTGTTTTTCATGATAGAATATTTGAATGAAAACTTTAAAACAATATATTTATGAGGCGAGAGAAAAGGGTGTTGCAATAGGACATTTTAATATTTCCAATCTTGAATCTCTACATGCTATTTTTAATTCTGCTAAATCTCTAGGTCTACCCATAATCATTGGTGTTTCAGAAGGTGAGAGGGATTTTGTTGGAATACACGAGATCGTGGCATTGGTTAAGAGTTTGCGAGAAGAAAACGACTACCCGATATTTCTTAATGCCGATCATACTTATTCATTTGAAAGAGTTAAAGAAGCAGTAGATGCTGGGTTTGATGCGGTAATATTTGATGGAGCCAAGATGTCACTAGATGAAAACATAAGGGAAACTAAAAAATGTGTAGATTACGCTCGAAGTATAAATCTTGAAATAGTAGTGGAAGCAGAATTGGGTTATATCGGACAATCCTCAAAAGTTTTAAATGAAGTACCTGCGGGCATTGAACTTACAAGTGTAGAAGATGCTGAAAAATTCGTTAGAGAAACTGGTGTTGACCTATTTGCTCCAGCGGTCGGCAACATTCATGGTATGCTCAAAGATATTCCAGATCCAAGATTAAATATAGGAAGAGTAAAGGAAATTGCTGACATAACAAATATTCCACTGGTTTTACATGGTGCTTCAGGTAATAGTAAAGAAGATATACAGTCTGCAATCAAAAATGGTGTAGCAATCGTCCATATAAATACAGAAATACGAGTGGCTTATCGAGATGCGTTAAAGAATGAGTTAGATCAAAACCCAGATGAAGTTGCTCCGTACAAAATATTAAAACCCGCAGAAGAATCTGTGGAAAAGGTAGTTAAAGAGAAGTTAGAAATATTCAATTTTTTGGTCTAATTTTGCTTCCAATAAAGATTTGATTTTTCTAAAATAATGTGTAGAATGGTACTTATGACTTCAATTGAGGCAAAACAAAGAGATATAAAAGAGAATCTAGAACAGATGAGAAAGGGCGGTTTTGTTCCTGCTGTTTTTTATGGACACAAGGAAAAGACTACACCTATTACAGTATCTGCAAAAGATTTGGAAAAAACATGGAGAGAGGCAGGTGAATCATCGGTAATTACGTTAAAAGGTGATTTCGGTGAACATGACGCTTTAATACACGACATAGATATTGATCCGATCACAAGCAAGATACGTCATGCTGATTTTTATGTAATTGAAAAAGGTAAGAAAGTTAAGGTGCATGTACCTGTCGAATTTGAAGGTGTTTCTCCAGCCGTTAAGGATTTGGGAGGTGTTTTGGTTAAAATACTACACGAAGTTGAAATCGAAGCTATGCCTAAAGATTTGCCACACAATCTTGTTGCTGATATATCTATGATTACTGATTTTGACGTTCATATAAATGCAGGACAGCTTAAGCTACCATCAGGTGTTACTTTGATTACTCATGAAGAAGATGCTGTGGCAAAAGTTGCACGTCCTAAGGATGAAAAAGAAGAAGAATCAGCTCCTATTGACCTATCTGCAATTGAGGTGGAGAAGAAAGGTAAAGAAGCTAAGGAAGGTGAAGAAGCTCCAGCTACAGAATAAACTAAATAATTTAAATAAACAAAACCGCGCCCCTAAACATTTTCTACTGAAAATGTCGGGCGAACAAAAAAGACCGCAGAAGCGGTCTTTTTTGTTTTAGCCTAAGTGCGGTTTTGTTTTGAATCCTTATCATATGGTGATATAATTAAATTAATTCAGAGATGGTTTCATTGAATGTATTCCAACCTAAAATTATGTTTTTAAAATTCAAATCTCGCACATTATTTTTTAGTTTTTTTATCGTTCTGGGTATTTTACTCCCATTTTATTCTTTCACGCATGCAGAAACATATAAATGTGATACTCCGGCAGAAAAGGAGAGGTGTACTGAGTTATTAAATCAAACTGAAAAAGAATTGAAGGATTTATCCGGTAAACTTGATGGGGTCAAGCAGACTGGTGCATCAATTGCTCGGGATAAAGAGATTTTAAGTATTCAGATTAAACAGGCACAGCTTAAAATTAAGGCACATGAGCTTAGTATTGCAAATATAGGAAAGGATATTGTCCAAAAAACCAAAGTCATTCAAAAATTAGAAACTGAAATAGATAAGGGTAGAGAGAGTCTTGGTCAGATTATTCGAAAAACAAATCAGCTAGATGATTATTCTATTCCTGAGATATTACTTGGAAACACCTCGTTATCAGAAACATTTGCTGATTTGGAGGCATTTGATTCTGTTAAATTATCTCTAGCCAATGTTTTTACTGAACTTCGTGATTCTAAAAAGGAGAATGAAGAGGCAAAAGTTACTTTAGATAAAAAGAGAAATGAAGAGATTGATACAAAGGTAAATATTGAGGCCAATAAGAAAAAAGTTCAATTAGCAGAAGCTGAAAAACAAAGATTACTGAATCTGAATAAAAATGAACAAGCTGGCTATCAAGCCATTATTGCAGATAAAGCATCTCAGATTGCTAAAATAAAATCAGCACTATTCGGGCTCCGAGATAGTGCGGCTATCCCATTTGAGGATGCATATAAATATGCAAAAAATTCTGGAAACAAAACTGGTGTAAGACCTGCATTTATACTTGCTATTTTGACTCAAGAGAGTAATTTGGGTGCGAATGTTGGATCTTGTTATTTGACTGACAAAGAAACTGGTTCCGGTATAAGGGTATCTACTGGAGTGGCACAGGACAGAGTAATGAAACCAACACGTGATGTGGCGCCTTTTATACAGATTACAGGTGAAATTGGTAGGGATTGGACTAAGACTCGAGTGTCGTGCCCGTTTACTGTTGGATATGGAGGAGCAATGGGTCCTTCCCAATTTATTCCTTCAACTTGGCAAATGTTTAAATCTCGTATTGGTAAAGCTGTTGGTGTTACTACTCCAGACCCTTGGAATGCTGAACACGCGATTATGGCTACCGCTATTTATGTTAGTGATTTGGGTGCTGGCGCACAAACATATACTGCAGAGAGAAATGCTGCGTGTAGATATTATTCAGGTAAAGCGTGTTCTGGAAGTTTGAATAATTTTTATGGTGATCAGGTGGTTGCTAAAGCCAATGGACTACAGGCAAATATTGATTTGATAGAAGGGAATTAAAGCTGAAGGCTTTAATAATTTTCAAGTTTCAATTAATCAATTTTCAAATAAATTCATTGAATATTTGTGACTTGAGACTTGGATAATTAATATAACTCCCATTGCTTTACTATATTTACAGCTAAAAAGTGCTATAATATACGCATAGTTTAAAAGTTAATTAATTCATTATGACCCCACTCACAATAATACTAATAGTTTTGGCAGTAATAGTTCTTTGGATTGTTTTTGCTTATAACGGTTTTGTTCGTCTTGTTAATCAGGCCAAAGAAGCTTGGGCAGACATAGAAGTTCAACTCAAAAGGCGTTATGATTTGATACCAAATTTAGTAAACACAGTTAAAGGTTACGCATCTCACGAATCAACGGCTTTTGAAAAAGTTAGTGAAGCTCGTGCGAAAGCGATGGGTGCGGGAGGAGCAAATCCTGCTCACGCAGAAGCAGAAAATATGCTGACAGGCGCGCTCAAATCAATTTTTGCAATTGCAGAAGCTTATCCTGATCTAAAAGCAAATTCAAACTTCTTAGAATTACAAAGAGAATTATCTGATACAGAAAATAAAATCCAAGCTGCACGAAGATTCTATAACGGAACTGTGCGTGACCTAAACACAGCGATAGAATCATTCCCGGGAAATATGATCTCAGGAATGTTTAGCTTCAAAAAAATGGATCTATTTGATCTCCCAGACAATGATGTTGCTCAAAATAATGTAGAAGTTAAATTCTAGAATATTTCTATGCCACTTGATGAAATGAAAGTACATGATGGAGCAACCGAGCATCGCGATGAGCATAATCTGAATGAAATATCTAAGTTATTGTTTTCTGTTGAAGAAAATGATCGAAAAAAAGTAGTTGAATTTATGAGACAGAATCCCGATAAAATCCAAGATATCGCACAAGGTCTCGTTGATGATTGTCCTGACCAACCTCTACTGGTTGCCGTTACGTTAGGATCACTACTAGAAACTGCTTTAAGGGAGTAAGAAAGAAGAAAGGTATTCTGAGAAAGTATTTTTTGGCACAAACCGAAGCGAACAAAAAATAAATTTAATTTGTATTTATTCATAATTCGTAATACTTAATTCCTAATTCTGCATTTATGACTCTCTACACTCACCAAAGACAAAATATTACAAAAACCTGGGCTTTAATGCTTGTGTTTTTTGCATTCGTGACATTTCTCGGATGGTTTGCAAGTTATTATTATGACAATCCAGGGATATTTGTATTCGCGGTAATATTTAGTGTGATTATGAATATTGGTAGCTATTGGTTTTCGGACAAGATCGCTCTAGCAGTGTCAGGCGCTAAAGAAATTCAAATGAAAGATAATCCAGAACTCTGGAGGATAGTAGAAAACATTTCCATTACTGCAGGACTTCCAATGCCAAAACTTTGTATTATAAATGACACATCTCCAAATGCTTTTGCTACAGGGAGAAATAAAGAGCATTCTGCAATTGCAGTCACCACAGGGCTTTTGGAAAGATTAGATAAAACAGAATTAGAAGGAGTGATAGCACATGAATTTGCTCACATAGGGAATAGAGATATTTTGCTTCAAAGTGTCGTAGTGGTTCTTGTGGGACTTATTCAGATTTTTGCAGATTGGATGATTAGGATTTCTTTACACGGTGGGAGAGATAATGATAACAAGCATCCAGCATTAATTATTATAGGATTCGTGCTTTTAATATTTTCTCCAATTATTGCTATGATAATTCAATTAGCAATTTCACGAAAGCGAGAATTTCTAGCAGATGCAACAGGGGCTCTCATAACTCGATATCCTGAGGGGCTTGCAAATGCACTTGAGAAAATTTCTGATTATCATAATCCAATGCAGAAAGTGAACAAAGCCACAGCTCATATGTTTATTGCAACTCCGTTCGGTGGAGATGTAAACAAGGATGGTATTCCAGATAAAAAACAAAAAGTTTCTTGGGTTTCTAAAATGTTCATGACACATCCTCCGGTAGAAGATCGTATAAAAGCATTGTTAGGTAATAAATAATTATGGATTTCAAAGGTAGAGATTTAGAAAATTTGCCCCATCCTGCTTCAGAAGAGGCAGATACTTTCGAATCATTATCAGCCAGACATATTGAAAAAATATCTCCAAAATACGGCGAGACAGAAACCAGATATATTGTAAGATTTGAGGAAGCAATATTTGATTGGGTGAATGATCAAAGGAAGGCTGGGTTCAGTGTATCAAAGGAAGAGGTCATGAGAATTTTTGATAGTTTTTTTACCAGCATTTCTCAAAACCCTATATATCCATCTGAAAAAGCAAGAGATTTTCCTGATAAATTAATTAATAGAGATAATATTAATTTATTGTTAGGCAGATTAAGTAGCAATATTGACTACAATGATGAGGGGGATTCATATAAAAAAACAACCAGAGAAAGAAATTTATTTTTTCCGGATCCTTCTGGAAAACCATACATTAAGACATTGTTTGGAATAAGGGAAAATGTTTTTGACGGATTAAATGTGAATGATAGTTCTGGAGTTTTTCAGTATATAGGGTCAAAAATAAATCAAAAAAGAATTTTAAATATAGGCGGGCATAATATGTTAAAAGATTTTTTAACAAAAGGTGATTTGAGACCGGAATGTATAGTTAATGCAGATCCGTTCATAGAATCTGAAAATGTCGATATGAATAAAAAAGGGGTGTATAAATCTATACATGCATCTGCATCTGACAGAGATTTAGAAAAAAAACTTTTAGAGGAGGGTTCTCCTAATCAGTATGACGAGGTGTGGGCTTCTTTTTCTGTTCCTCTCTATTTAAAAGATACCGAAGAGATTAGTAGTTTTTTTTATAATATAAGAAGATTATTGACTATACACGGAACGTTGAGGATCTTTCCATTTTCTCTCGCTGTTCAAGGAGATCCTTTTGATGGGTATAGTGAGCATGCTGTTGCTGATTATCACAAAAGGAGGGCTAGATTAGTAGAAGAAATTCTGATATTAAAATCTGATGATCGTTTTTCAATCGATTTGGTTCCTACCTATGAAGCAGCGTCTGGTCCTGTTTACGCACTTTTGATTCAAAGACTCAAATAGGGTATTGTAATCTCTATTGGAAGATTCGCACAGTGGTCTAGTGTTGAAAAATAATTTTACACTAGACCTATGATATAATATATCACATGCCGAACGTATCTTCATTAAAATATCCAAAAAAGAGTCATAGAAAAAATGTTACTCTACCTGCCCATTCGGTTCGCCTCGCGGAATTTTTTGGAATTATGATGGGTGATGGGGGTATTAATAATTCATGGCAAGCAAACATCAGCCTAAATTCTATCAAAGATGCTCAATATTCTAGATACATTTTGGTTTTGTGTAATAAGATTTTCGGATTTGTACCAGCTATACATAAACGAAAGGACAGTAACACTCTTATCCTGTCACTTGCCAGCACATCGGTTGTGGATTTTTTAGTAGCAAATGGTTTATCGCGTGGTAATAAACTTAAAAACGGATTGAAGATCCCGAAATGGATTTTAGAAAAACCTTCATATTGTAAAGCTTGTGTGCGGGGTTTGATAGATACAGATGGTTGCATGTTTGTGCATACTCATCGAATCAAAGGTAAAATATATAAAAATATTGGTCTTACATTTACGAGCTACGCACCGGAATTAATTTTTCAAGTTGCCGAAATACTTGAAAAATTTAGTATTTTGCCTCATATTAATAAACAAGGACAAGCGATATACCTATACCAGGCAGATTCAGTTCTTAGGTATTTGAAAGTTTTTGGTACGTCTAATCATCGTATCGAATCCGTATATAAAAAATGGAGAGATGCGAGAGTGGTTTAATCGACAGTCTTGGAAAGACTGCGTGCGGGAAACCGCACCGGGAGTTCGAATCTCCCTCTCTCCGTTCGTTCAAAATAAGCGCTTTCGGGCGTTATTTTTGTTGAATGGAGAGAAGTAAGTGCGGGGCACTTACGTGGGAGATTCGAAGCCCGATTGAGCATGTTTTATTATTCTGAATTTTTTGTTAGGAATAATAAAATATCCAATCGGGGTACTGGTCATGTAATGACCGAAATTCTCCCTCTCTCCGTTTTATTTAAACTGTAAGTTTTAAATCTCCCTATCTCTGCAATTGTCTAAAAAAATATTTGGTATGCTATAAAGTTTTCAGGTATATGTTTGAGTGATATAATCAAATTATGAGATTCTCGAAGAAAATATTCTGTCTTAATATTTTGATTTTTATTTTTTTTGTTGTACCAGCATATTCGCATGCGTCCACATTTTATTTTGACGGCAGAGCGAGCGGTGATTGGAATAATTTGTCTAATTGGTGGACAGATTCTGGTCTTACAGTGCAAGCATTATCATTACCAACCTCAAGTGATGATGTAATAATTTCTGCTACTGTTTCGTCAAATACTGGTATTGCTGCATCTGTAAATTCATTGGTGTTTAATGATGGTGGGAGCAGTTATTATTTGGGTATAAATACGACTGTTGCTAGTGGAGCCACGTTTAATGGTTCTAGTTATAATAGGAGCGTTTTAACTGGTAGTGCAAAATTTAATACCACTTATTTTAATGGAACCGCACCAAGCGGGGGAATATTAACGCTTGCAAATAGTAAACAATGGCGAGGTAGAGTTACTGGTACTGTTACGGGCTCAGATGACGCACCGATTACTAGTTATGTTTTCACTAATACAAGTAGTGCTGGGGGGACAAGTGCTATAGTTGGAAATGTTTCATTTTATAATACTAGTGCGTGTACGATTGGTGGAGCACTGACTATAACTGGAGATGTCACATTCAATGATTCTGTTGCATGTGGTAGTGGAACTATTAATATAACAGGCAATGCTGTATTTAATAATACTAGTCGGAACAGTGGTGCTACCATAAATATTACTAGTGGGACTGCAACATTTAATGATACAAGTCACAATGATTACAATATTTCTGGGACAACTATTTTTAATGAAGATAGTTATAATTATAGTACTGTAATCGGCAACGCTACGTTTAATGATAATAGTTATAGTAGGTATCAAATAACCGGCAACGCTACGTTTAATGATAATAGTTACAATATAGGATCTATTACTGGAAATGTTGATGTATATTATCCATCCGAAAATCCTGTTGGGGGAACATTTACGGGCACTGCAACATATTATGATTATCCCCCGGTTATTTCAGAAGTAACGCCGATTACATCTGGTACTGATACAACGCCCAGTTATACATTTACTACTGATGAGGCGGGCACCATTACTTATGGGGGGTCCTGTAGTAGCGATACTATTAGTGCTGCAGTTGGTTCAAATACAATTATTTTTAATGAGTTATCGGTGGGAACATATTCTGACTGTACAATAATAGTAACTGACAGCACACTTTTGGCGAGTAATACATTAACGGTGACTTCTTTTATAATTAGTGAACCAGTCTCAAATAGTAAAAGTGGTAGTAGGGGTGGGGGTGGTGGTCTTTCAACTAAACCGACTGTACAAGATATAATTGTGAATCCGGGATGTTCCACTGGCGATAAATTTGATACTAATACAGGTTCTGCTTGCCCGATTGTTCTTATAGAAATTCCAGGATGTTCATCTGGCTCTGGTTTCAGTATTACGACAGGACAATCTTGCACTAGTAATCCATCGCCCCAAAAAAAATTGACACAGGATACTTTAACGGACGATACTCTTCAAACATTTAAATTTTTAAAAGACATACCATTTAGAACAACTAGAAGCGATGACGTTAGACAACTTCAGATTTTCCTAAATAGTCACAATTTTCCTGTAGCATCTATTGGACCAGGATCTCCTGGATATGAGACTAGATACTTCGGTCCAGCAACAAGGGTTGCGCTTGCTAAATTCCAACTTGTAGTAGGAATAAAACCTTCTAATGGATATTTTGGCCCTATCACCAGAGCTTATATTAATTCACTTAAAAAATAGATTGTAAATTACAAAATGCACCGAGGTTTTACCTCGGTGCATTTTGTGTATGTAGTATTTTAAGTTATAATTACAGGATGAAAACACTTATAATTACAGCACATCCGAGCTCACACGGATTTACACATGCAATTGCACAAGTCTTGAAAGACGCAAGGGTAGAAAGAGGGGGTACAGTAGAAATAATGGATTTATATAAAACAGATTTAAAGCAAGAGTTTTTAAAATTTGAAGAACCAAGAGAAATGAAGAATCCTGATCCGGTCCGAGAAGCTATTCAAGTCAAGATGAAAGAGGCAGAAGAATTAATTTTTATTCATCCAATTTGGTGGCTTTCAATGCCAGCTATAATGAAAAACTTTTTGGATCATAATATTACCTCACCTTTTGCATTTCATTATGAGAATGGTAAAAGAAAGCCGGGGCTTTGCGGTAAAAGGGCTAGACTCTATGTGACTTGTGACGGATCTTTTTTACTTTACACAATGCTAGGTCTGCCATTTATTGTTAATTGGGTGATCGGAATATTTACTTTTTGTGGAATACAAACTGATTATTTTAAAGTTATCAGAATGATGGAATTAAAGGCGGATGAGAAAAAGAGAATTAAAATTCTAAAAAAAATCAAAAAAAATTCATTCAGAAGAAGTCATTCTCTACACGCATTGAATTTCTTGGGAAATTTCTTCCAATAACTAAATGGAATTAAGTATCTGCCTGTCGGCAGATAGGTTAAGAATTAGGAATTAAGAATAAATATATGAAGACTGACGAAGATCTTAGAAAAGAAAATCCAGAATTATATAAGGTTGCGAGAGCGGGTGGGACAGAAGCTCCTTTTTCAGGAAAGTTCTACAAGCATGATGAGAGTGGTATGTATTCTTGTGCTGTTTGTGGCAACCCACTTTTTCCATCTACTGCTAAATTTAATTCTGATCTGCCGGGACTTGCCGGCTGGCCGTCTTTCGATGATTCACTTTCTGGAGCTGTGGAATTTAAGGAAGATAATACTATAGGTATGAATCGCACAGAAGTTGTTTGCGCAAAATGTAAATCTCATCTAGGTCATATTTTTGATGATGCTGAAGCGAAAACTGGAAAACATTTTTGTATGAATTCTGTTTGTTTGGAATTTAAAAAAAATGATAAATAAAGGTAAAATTGGGGTATTTGATTCTGGGTTCGGAGGACTTTCTATTCTCAAAGAAATCGTGAAAACGATGCCTAGCTATGATTATATTTATCTGGGAGACACTGCTCGTACTCCTTATGGCAATAGGTCTCAAGAAATTATTTACAAATTCACCAAAGAGGGAATTGATTTTTTGTTTAAAAATGGAGCGGAATTGGTGATCCTTGCTTGCAATACTGCATCGAGTGAAGCTTTAAGGAAAATTCAGCAGGAATATTTGCTAAAATACAATAAGGATAAAAAAGTTTTAGGAGTGATAATTCCTGCTTCAGAAGAAGCGGTTTTGAAAACTAAAAATAAAAAAATCGGAGTTTTGGCGACCGAGGCAACTGTTGCATCTGGTGCTTTCAAAAGAGAAATTCAAAAACTAGATAAAGGAATTAAAGTATATGAAATCCCAGCACCACTTCTGGTTCCAATTGTAGAAGCGGGCGAAGATAAAAGTATAAGTGCTAAAATGATAATAAAAAAATATATTGAAAAGGTGTCCAAGTATAGTATTGATACTCTGATACTTGGATGTACACATTACGGGATTTTGGAAAAAGAAATTGAAAATAATTCGGGGGGGATAAATATTATCTCGGAAGGGAAAATAGTAGCCAAAAAGCTCAAAGACTATCTAGAAAGACATAAAGAGATAGGTAAAAGGATTTCTAAAACTAAACATATTGAATTTTACACTACGGATTCAAAGGGTAAATTTGACACCTTGGGAACTAGATTTTTTGGGGGTAAAGTGAGCTCAAAAAGGATAGAGCTTTAAGGTTGCAATTCCTATACTTATTTGATAGGATATCTAAATATGGCAGAAAAAACAGATAAACTTTCAAATAATATACAAGAAATGCTTAACGTTGGGGCGCATTTCGGATTTTTACGTTCTCGTAGACACCCATCATTTAAGTCACTAATTTGTGGTGTTAAAAACATGACAGAGGTTATTGACCTAGAAAAGACTGAGGAAATGCTTAAGAAAGCAGAAGATTTCGTGGCAGAACTCGCTCGAAACAAGAAGACTATTCTATTTGTTTCAAGTAAAAGTGAGGCTATGGATATAGTGCGTAAATATGCAGAATCAATCAACATGCCTTATGTAGCAAGTCGTTGGATTGGAGGTACTTTAACTAATTTCCCTGAGATAAAGCGAAGAGTTCAGAGATTGAATGATCTTGTTTCTAAAAAGGAAAAGGGTGAGCTCATGAAATATACAAAAAAGGAAAGATTAATGTTTGATAGAGAAATTGTTAACCTTACTGAAATGTTTTCAGGTCTTAAGGGAATGGAAAAAATTCCAGACGCGCTTTTTATCGTAGATTCTAAAAAAGAAAATATTGCTGTAGCTGAAGCGCTGCTAACTGGTGTTAAGGTGGTATCAATATCATCTTCTGATTGTGATGTGAAAAGTATTAACTTCCCAATCCCTGCTAACGACGCATCAAAAGCTAGTATTGAATTCTTCGTATCTCGTATTAGAGATGCATACCAAAAAGCAGTACTTACTGCTTAGTTTTTAATTAAAAACAATTTATAATTTGTTATTTTTTATATATGGCTATTACAACAGACCAGGTCAAAGAACTTAGAGATAAAACAGGAGTTTCTATTATGCAATGTAAGAAGGCTCTAGAGGACTCTAATGGAGACATGGAGCAAGCTTTGGTACTTCTAAAAAAGAAAGGTGCTGAAATAGCTGACAAAAAGTCTGACCGTGATTTAGGTGCTGGTGTTGTTCAGGCTTATATTCACACAAGCGGAAATATTGGGGCTATGGTAGAATTATGGTGTGAGACGGATTTCGTAGCTAAAATCGAAGAATTTAAGGCTTTGGCATACGATATAGCCATGCAAGTAGCTGCCACTAAGCCAGAATTCTTAAGTATGGATAATGTAGGGGAAGATGCTAAGAAAAAGGCCGAGGAAGTATTCACAAAGGAATTAGAGGGTAAACCAGAGAATATGAAAGCGCAGATTTTAGAAGGTAAAATCAATTCATATTTCAAGGAAATGGTGCTTCTAGAACAACCTTTCATCAAAAATGATTCTTTGACAGTAGGGGCGATGATATCGAATGGAATTCAAAAGTTTGGAGAGAAGATCGTGGTAGGGAAATTCGCGAGATTTACTACAAAAGTTTAATTTAAATTATGATCACATTTATAATATTTTGTATCGCACTTTTGGGAATAGCTTTTCTTTTTATAAACAAAAAGAAAGAACTAGAGACTGGTGTTGCGTACATTGATATTTCTCATGTAAACGAGGCATCTTTTAAAGAAAAATTTGCAGGACTTGTTGTTGCTACAAAAGATTCTCCTAGAAAGATTGCTAATGTATCCGCATTCCTTGCTGTTAAATCGGGAGTCCATATATTTGAAAAAACAAAGAAAATAGTATATCCTAAGATATCCCACATTGTTGATGCAGTTAAAGGTAGAGACATCCCAAAGAACAAGGGAACAGTCTCTCTTTTTTTGAAGCACGTTGAGGGATTTCGAGATGTTAAGTAAAGTGCTCAAGGTTCAATTATCCAATTGATCAATTGAGACTTGAATATTGAATAATTAATACATGCCGCCTCCCGCCTGTCATCGCCTGAAGGCTTCAGACAATGGCGGACAGGTAGTCAGTTGGCCCGAGCAAATTTAATAAAATTTGACGGGTAAATAGAGCTACATTTTTGTTTGTCCTTTAAAATTTGCTGATGAATTCGTCATCACAGAGCCGCCT
>CAZOAK010000007.1:0-18314 GCA_964577785.1 uncultured Candidatus Saccharibacteria bacterium
ACTTGAACCAAGGACCCCAAAGGTATAAGCTTTGTGCTCTAACCAACTGAGCTACACGCGCAATAAAGACATATTATCCTAAAAATCGAGCATTATCAATCATTAAAAAATGTGTTCAGTTTGTCATGCTGGACACATTTTGATCAGACTTCAACACTGCCATCATCGAGTTTTTTAAATGGAGGGTATATGACCCATTCCTCTCCATTTTCATCCACGAAGATGATTGGTGCTGGTCGGTATGTGGGAACTATCACTTGTGACAAAGCAACTGCTGGCAATGTCAAAAGTATGAGCAGAACAATCGTTTTCATCGGTATTATTCTATACCTCAGTATTAAATTTAACAATGAATTAAAATTAGACCTTCAAAGAAAATATAGTGTTAGTACAAGGTTTTGGATTTTAAAACTCGAAAAGCCGCTCCTACTGGTGATGCTGTTATCCACAGACGGCATCTAGTTTACTTTATTTAATGTACAATTAGACCATTAATATAATATTGGTAAATATGAAAAAATTTCTTGGTGTTATCTTAGGTATTTTTGTTTTCTTAATTTCATGTATAGCGTTGCCAGTACAAGCAGATACTGTGGGATGTTTGCCGGGGGCATTATTTAGTAGCACGACCGGAAAACCTTGCACAGCTATTACAACAACCACAACATGTTTTGATTTTACCAAAACTTTAACAATTGGGTCTTCAGGGTCAGATGTTACTGCTCTTCAGAATTTTCTAAAATCAAAAGGTTATTTATCGGCTGATATTACTGGGTACTTCGGAATACAAACTCAACTTTCTTTAGCCGCGTACCAAACAGCTAAAGGTATAAGTCCAGCAACTGGTTATTTTGGTGTTATAACCATGAAGACTGTGAATAGTGATTGTGGTGCTGTACTATCTTCACCCTTAATAAGTTATCTTCAGGCTAAAGCTTCAGAGAACAATGTTATTTATTCTGCAGAAACTGCTGTTGTATACGGAACAAATTTAGATGGTGATGCAAAAATTTATATTGAAGAGATAAATAAAAATCTAGGTGTTTATCAATTTAGCATAGTTGAAACTGGTGCAACAGGTGGTAAACAAATAACTATCTCTAATGTTAATGCGGACCGTATCTCCGACGGTGACTACTACTTGTATGCTGTTAAGTCGGGTATTAAAAGTAACATGATTCGTGTTAAGTATATAAATAGTACAGTTCTAGCTTCTTTAACTGTTGTTAGTCCGAATGGGGGAGAAACTTTTGAAAAACGGAAAACATATAATATTAGTTGGACTACAAAACCTGGAAGTAATATTTCAGAGGTACAAATAGGATTATTCGATACTAGGGTGACAGGTGACACCGATGAAAGAGAAATAACTATTGCACAAAGAATACCAAATACAGGTTCATATAGTTGGACAGTTCCAAATTCTTTTGGAAATCTGTCCTCTGGGAATGTTGAAGGAAAAAATTACCAAATAATAGTGTACCCACATGGAACTGGGTTTGGTGATGCAAGTAACGATAATTTTACTATAATAGATTCTACTCAAACTTCTGGTCTAACTCTTACCGCAACTCAATCAACAAAAGGATTGGTTCATGTGAATGCATCTTTTGATTCTAATAAATATGATTCAAATTTTGTAGAATTGAAAGCGACTTGTCCTTCAGGTGTGACAGCTTTTTTGAGTGCCGGTGATCAAAATAAAAATGTATGCGGGACTGTTATAAATATGGATCCAATTGCGGGTCCAGGTGCATATCAAACAGTATATATATTTAAAAATAATACTGGTTCAACTCAAATGATTGATTTTCAGGCGGGAATGAATGGTTTAATAGCTGGAGCGAATTCTGGAAATTATAATAAAACTAGTTTTGCAGTTACTTCAACAAGCTCTGTTAAAAATCCAACAGCCACTCTAACCGTCAAAGATCCTAAAGGGAATGATGGTACTGAAGTCACAGTAAATACTGGTGACAAGATTGGATACAACTGGTCATCAACAAACGCAGACAAAGCTAGTTCTGTTTATACAAATAGTTGTGGCTTAGGAGGCGCATGGACTGTGAACACTCTTAATGGCTCAATTGCTCCAGGAGCAGTACCATCAAGTTATGCTGGATGTGTTCTCACAATGACTTACACTGTTACTCAAAACAGTACAGGTGCTACAGCTAAAAGTACGATTAAGATTAATGTTAATGCAAAACCTCTCCCAACCGCTACTCTAACCGTCAAAGATCCTAAAGGGAATGATGGTACTGAAGTCACAGTAAATACTGGTGACAAGATTGGATACAACTGGTCATCAACAAACGCAGACAAAGCTAGTTCTGTTTATACAAATAGTTGTGGCTTAGGAGGCGCATGGACTGTGAACACTCTTAATGGCTCAATTGCTCCAGGAGCAGTACCATCAAGTTATGCTGGATGTGTTCTCACAATGACTTACACTGTTACTCAAAACAGTACAGGTGCTACAGCTAAAAGTACGATTAAGATTAATGTTAATGGAACTAGAAGTGGGGCAAATGCTGGGTCCGTTCTATCTAGATTCTTAAAATCTTTTGGGTGGTAGAATCTAGGATTTGTGAATAAATGAAATACTGTGTCGTACTTATGGTGTGACACAGTATTTTTTAACCTATTGCATTATATACAAATATATGTTATAATATAACCTGCTATAGGTAGTGAATAAAACACCGCCTTTCGCTCATCGACAATGAAGAAAACTACACTAGTGCTAATGTGCCTTGTGAGCCTTTTGGTTTACGTGGCGTTTAACTACGGATCGAAAGGTCCTCAACCACAACCTGAAACAAAACTCGAAACAAAAAGCGAATTCTACACTGTCACCGGAAATGTGACCGCGGGATTCGCAACAGACGCTGAACTGAAATAAAAAGAGAAATAACCAACAACCAAACGCAACTCAGAACTCATACCATGAAAACAATTGCAATCCTTTTTACTCTCTGCCTCGCCATCACGGCGCAGGCGTTCACAACAACCGCCACCACAGAGACAACAACTGTGGAGGCTGTGACAGTCCCTACTACGTTCAACCCACCGGAAGAACTGCCAATCTCATCGAAAGCAGCGACCACTGCCTTCATGCTCAGCCGAGCAAAGATGGTGTCAGCACAGCTCTGGTCGGAATCGAAGCTGTCGTTTGATGGGGAGGTCTCATACATCACCCTTTGGGGTGATAATGCCGACGATCTCATCAAGAAGATCGGTGACCCTGGTAATCTGTTCAATGTCAGAGTTTACGATCCGACCAAACCAATCTACCTTTGGGGCTACCTCGGAGATGAGAATGGTGACCTTTTGTTTGAATCGTGGAGTAATCCTGTACAAACAGAAGTCTCTGGAACGAATTCTCTCGTGTTGAAAGACGCGAAGCTTGAGTTCCGTGCATCTTGGGAAGCATCTATTCCTGTTGAGGGAGTCACAGGTGGCTACATCAAGCATGAGGGAAGCAACGGAGAAGAATGGTACCAAGATTTGTGGGTCTCAAACGGAAAGGTTCACTTTCCTTTGAACTACTCTGGTACGGAGGGGACAGTCATCCTCTTCTTTGGCAATAACAGTGCCGCGTACAACATCAAAACAGGGAAGAAAATTAAGGAGACAACTGTAGCTGGTGGTATTGGAGCAACGCTCCAGAACCACTTCTATGGAACCGACGCAGGAATTCCTCTTGCGTCACCTGTCATTGTCTCTGGTCGGCTAACACCGCCCGCAATCAATAACTGGGAAGTTGTTACACCTCCGACCGCAACATTTGCTGTGACTGTGCAACATGGTGGCAAGAGAATTTGCAAGGCTCAGTTTGTGGTCAACAAGTCACTTGTTTCGCTTGGAACAATTAACGCATGGGCTTATGATCCTGCGCGAGTTGATTCAGAAAACAATGTCATAGAGATTCAGGGAACAGTTGTTACCTCAACACTTGGTAACGACACCTTGATTTCTGTCACGTGGTACTTGGACAACGACACAGGTGCGGATGCGTCTAACTGGAACTGCTACCTTGAAATTGGTGCTTACGAGGAGCAATCTCCTCCGCAGGCACCGTATTACGGTGATAGTGGCAAAGGCTAGTTTTCTTCAAGTCTCTTAACAACCAGTACAGACACATCTCGCAATTTGCTTGATGCCTGTACTGGTTTTTTATTTATTCGAAATGGATTTCTTTTTTATTTTCTAAAATCTTTTTGAGCACAGGATAATTTAGAAGCTTTATATCTTCTTCCGCAATTTTCCGAGCTTCAGTTCTAGCGGCTTCAACCATTTTAATATTTTTTAAAGCTTCCATTGCAATATCTGATACACCCCATTGCTTGCCGGCAGATAATGTACCACCACCTCTTTGCTTTAGGTCAAGTTCAGCAAGCTCAAAGCCACTGGATGCATTTTTAAATGCTTTTAATCTTTCAATCGATTTATCACTTTTTGAATCTGCAAATACAAAACAATATGGCTGATGATTACCTCGTAGCACTCGTCCGCGGAGTTGATGGAGTTGTGCGAGTCCAAATCTTTCAGCACCTTCTATTACAATTAATGTAGCATTGGGGACGTTCACGCCAACCTCTACAACAGATGTGGAAACTAAAATGTTTATTTCTCCATTATTGAATCTCGCCATGGTCTCATCCTTTTCTTTGGGAGTCATTTTGCTATGAAGGATATCAATCTTAAATTCTTTGAACACTTCGCGTTTTAGTCTCTCAGATTCTTCTTTTACTGATCTAAGTTGAAGTGATCCTTCCATATCAGGATCGGCGGCATCAATACGAGGGCAGATAACATATGCTTGTCTGCCATTATTTAATTCAGTTCGAATCTTTTCATACACCTCGTTTCTCTTTTCTGGAGTAATTATTTCTGTAATTATTTTTTTTCTTCCTTCTGGCATTTGATCTAGTATTGAGAGATCCAAATCTCCGTAAATAGTAAGTGCAAGCGTTCTTGGTATAGGTGTAGCTGTCATAGACAACAAGTGGGGAACTACACTATCTTTTCTCGCCAATTTTTGACGCTGTTTTACTCCGAATCTGTGCTGTTCATCTATAACAACATAGGCGAGATTTTTAAATTTAACTTTTTTTTGTATCAAAGCATGAGTACCAATTACAAGTGATATTTTACCTTCTTCAATCCATTTCAACATTTGAGGTTTGGATATTTGAGTTGTACCTTCTGGATTTACTTTGGAAGGGAATTTTCTGCAAGTGGTTCCTGTGATGAGTGCCATTTCAATTGGTAGATGTTTGAAGAATTGAATAAATGACTCAAATTGCTGTGTGGCCAAAATCTCAGTTGGTGCCATATATGCTATTTGATAATTGCCAAAATCTTTTCCATTCGGATGTGATTTGACCACTGCATAGCTTGTGGCGGCTGCTACTGCGGTCTTACCACTACCTACATCACCTTCGAGTAGGCGAGACATTGGTACACCGCGTTTCATTTCATCAGTAATTGTGTCTATTACATTTTGTTGTGCTTCTGTTAGTTTAAATGGTAGTTTTTTAACAAATTCTCCAGAAAATTCTTCCGCTTCCTTTATTTGTATGGATGGCATGGACATTATTTCTTTTCTTTCGATTTGTTTTTGGACTTGTATCAAAAACACCTCTTCAAACGCTAGACGTTTCCGAGCTATTTCATAATCAGAAATTTTGTGTGGTACGTGAGCCCACATCAAAGAAGTCTTCAAAGTTGGGAGGGAATATTTCTTTAATATGTCTTCTGGAATAGGGTCTGAAATTTTTTCTAATAAATCACTTTTAAATACTCTTTGTAGGGTGTGAAATATCCAATTAGAAGTTACAAACCTTGTTTCAGGATACACAGGGTAGAGTGGGGCGTCTAAATTTTCTTTACCAAACAATGATGCGCCTTTAATCTCAGGAATTCTATCAATTTCTTCTATTTGAGGATTGGAGAAATATCTACCATTTTTACCCACTGATAACTTACCTTCCACTCGTACAAGCGAGCCGTTATGTATCATTTTGGCTATGTAAGGTTGATTGAACCATACAAGACCCAAAGTTCCTGTCTCATCTTTGAGTACAGCTTTAGCCATTGGGATTTTAGTTTTGAATCCTTTGCTTGTTGTTAGGTTTTCTATTTTACCAAACACAGTTACATCAACACCTTTCTCAATTGTGTTTATTTGTTCTGCTTTAGAAATATCTCCATAGCGAATGGGGTAATATCTGAGGAGGTCTTCTATTGTATTTAGTCCAAGTTTTTTAAGCCCTATTTTTTGGTTAGGGGATAGGCGAGTGATCGATTCAATACTATCTTGAAGTAACATGTTGCTTATAGAAAATCATAGAAAGAGTCATAAGAACAAATCCGGATAATGCCATAAAAGGAATTGTAATGTACCCTAGGTGCATTGTAAAAACTTTACTACAAGCTACACTGTATCCAACTGCTGAACAAGGAATAAATGAGGACCCTGTCGTTTGAAGTATGTAGTGATTTAATGCTAATAATCCTCCGATTACAGATAAGATAATACTGTAGAGCGATATATTAAAATCTCTTTTCCATAATGCTATACCAAGCAAAATCACTTGTGGGTACATAAAGATTCTTTGAAACCAACAAAATTTACATGGTTCGTATCCTAATATGTCAGAATAAAATAAACTTCCAAGTGTAGATACTAGGGCAACAATAAAAGTCAATTTAAATCCGTTATCACCTAAAATTTTTACGAACTCAGAATTAGGATTTCTTTTCTTTATAAAGAATCCCACTATATATAGAACGATTAATATTTGAGCAAGTATTACAAGAGATAAGATTGTGTTTTCAAAAAATATTTTTACCATGTTTGTGATTATTACTTATTGGTCGGGGTGGTAGAAGATGTTTCTGCTGGCAAGACTTCTGTTATAGAGCAAGAAGTTTTGTCAGATAATTCCTGAAGGGACATGCCTTTACTGACTCGAGAACCATCTGCGAATTCCCATGTTGGGTAACCTTCTATTTTTTTATCAATACAAACTTGTAGTTGACCAGATGCATCTGGAGTAGAACATTCCACATAGTTAATGAGTTTGGCAGATTTACCAAAAAGTTTTTTTTGATCTCTGCAATGTGGGCACCAGAATGCTCCGTAAAATATTGCTCCTTTTTCTGTTAGGCATGTTGCAAATCCATCGTATTTTCCAGGTCCAGGCTCTTCTGTATTATTAAAAAATGATAATCCTATCGCCAATATGATTGCTAAGCCTACAAGACCGATTATGTATTTGATATTTTTATTCATCTTTGAATTATAGCATTTTCCTTCTACCTAACAACCTAACCACCTAACCACTTTACTACCTGTTTTCAAGCCACAAATCCCAAATTTTCCCAGCTACATTAATTGGTTCGCTATCCATAGGGAAGTGGTGGAGATTTATAAATGGCAAAGAATTTGCTTCAATAATTCCCCAGTGCTGTAGATCAGGGTCCAGTGTTATGTCTGGAATTATAAAATCAAATCCAATGACAGGTGCATCCAGTGCATCTCCTGCGCGTCTAATATATTCAATTATTTTTGGGTGAGTACGAGTTATTTCTTCAACTGCGTATCCACCATAAGAAAGGCCTATTTTTTCTGATAGATCGATTGTCCTGTCTTTTTCTAAAATAGATTCAGTTGTTAGATTTTGTCTGCCGATAAATTCTTTAATCATTTTGGTTACCACTACATCCTTAACCTTTGGGTTTTTATTCTGATTTTTAATTTCAATAAGTTTTTCAATTGTCGTGATACCGTCTCCAGTTACTCTTGCTGGGTCTCCGCGGAGGATTCCAACAACTTCTCCGTCGACATAAGTCCCTCGATAAACACTCCCAAACAATTGTTCTTCTGCGATGACGAAATATCCTAATTGTTTTGCAATTCTAAATCCTTCCAAAAAACTTTTTTCATCCACAAGAAATGTACTCGTATGTCTTCCACGAGATCCAAGGCGCGGTTTTGTTATAAATGGTTTTTTGCCCTTATTAAAAATTTTCAGTGCATCCTTTTCATTTGATACACTACCGCCAAATGCTACGGGAATGTTATGTTTGCGTAAAAACTTTTTCAATTCCCATTTATCATCCATCCATGAATAGGAAACAGCTCTATATTTAGGTGGGATAGGAATGCTTTCAAAATATCTCCATCTACCATTTATCTTTGCTCTGTATTGCTCGATTGGTTTGCGAAATATGGTCATCTCTTCCATTTCTATTCCACGTGCGATTGCTTCAAGCCAAATAACCTTTGAGCGTTCTGTAAATGCTCGTTCTGGGTCCTTGTTTACTCCCCATAGTCCTAATTTTCTAAATAGCCATAAGTATGGAGCCAAAATCCACCCGGCTATTATATCTATATATTTGTTGTGGATAATAGCAAAGAATCTAAATACGGGTGTGAATGGAACCGTAGTGGTCTGTGTTAAAAAACACAGAAGGTGATTTGTGGGGTTATTACCACAATAAATGCATTTTGGCTTTTTTGAAATGGTTTCGGACATAATCTTTACTGTAATTTTTTTACCAAGAGTATTTTATGAGGATCTTGTCTATCTTTTAGAGCATCGAAGTCATTTATACTGCCTATTCTTGCATCAAAATCTTGTGGGTTGAGCCCAAGTGCTAGTTGTTGTTTTTCTGTGAGAGTAGAAAATGGTCTCACTTCGTAGCCATTTTTTGTAAAGAAAACAACAGAGGATGGATTTAAAAATCCCGCGTATATTGTTTCTACTCCTCGTTTTTTTAATTCGAGTTCTGTGTCCGCAAGGACTCTATTTGCCACTCCTTTAAATTCACCACCAGAGTCTCTGAGCTTCTCTCCAATATTTAAATGATTTATTTTTGCTTGTTCACAAGCTATTCTTCCGGAAATGATTATCCCGTCACCAGTTGTTTCTTCGATTCCTCGAAGTCCGTATCTACCTTCTTCATCGGTGATAAACTCTACGGGAATTTGAAGGCCGCTTACCTCTATGGTATGGGCGGTTTCATCTCGAGCTTTTTCTGCATCAATGAATTGTTTGGGTATTATATCTTCGTCATAAGGCGAAGGTGGCCGTTCGGTTACTAATTGTTCTTCGGGTGGAATCTCCATTTGCATAATAAATACTATACCACAATGTTTTAATCTATTTTTTCTCTTTTGCCCGTTACTATTTCTATAAATTCAGGCATCATCATATCTAGGGTATCACTTATTTTTATATTTTCAATTTCCTCATCTATTTTTCGACCCAAATCCTCAATGTCATATAAAAGTATATCGATTAAACTCGCAGGAATTTTATCACCATTATTTCCAATTGTGATGAGAACTTGCTCCCCGGTAAAAATATTCGTTTTAGTATCCATGATATCTTCTCCTATAGTTTTTTTGAACGCTTCTTTCATATCTCCCAAATACTGTATTTGAGAGAATCCTCCTCCTAAAGTAATTCCGTAATAAAATGATATAAGGGAATAACAAAACGCCATAGATGGTAGAAGTCTGTACTCGATTAGATTTTTTCTTATTGAGTCAGGCGATAAGGAGATTGATATTTTTTTGTCTACAGTTTCTAGATTGTTTTTGTTTATAAAAAGTTGTTTACGGGTATTCTCTACCTCATCTATATACCAGAATATGTGTGAACCCTTTTTGTCGTTATTATGAGCACCAACGACACCTTCAAAATTTTCTAGGTATTTATTTCTAGTTTCCTCATCAAAGATAATTTTGTGGATTGTTGTTTCTGTATCTAAGTGGTTATTTAAAATTAATTCTCGGACCAAAGTCTCTATTTCAAGATATACAAGGTTACCGCGAGTTTCATCAAACAATTCGCTCCACAAAATATCATTGATGATAGTAAGTTGACCACTGAAATATTTTTGTTCAAAAACTTTTTGGTTTTGAATGATTTCAGACAAAAAGTTTTTTAGTTTTGTTTTTGATTTTTCACTTATATTTATATGGTGAAGTTTTTCTATTTGTTTTTGAATATTTGTTTTAGAAATACTTTGGAGACCATAGAGAGACCGACGTCGTCCACGAAGTGTTGCAAATGGCATTCGCACCTCTTTCAAATCAAGGTCATGAAAAAATATTCCCCGCGGGTATGAGGAATTTGTGAGAGAAATACAACAGCAGGTTAAACTTATTACCGATGACTCAGAACTCATAACTTTCGGATGACTTCGGATAAGTGAGGCATTAGAAAAAAAAGGGTGACACAGAACTCCGTGATGATCTGCGCTCGATACCAAAGAATTTTCCTTTAATGTTTGAATGGCTCGGTTAGTTTTTTCTTTTCCTAAAAGGGGAGAGACCACATTTTCAAATGCAGTCAGAAACTCAGTTTGTCTTTCTGTTTTAGGGCAGTCGGACCTCCTTAGATAATTTTCTTTGGCATATTCTATCCACGCCTTATCGCCATACTCTTTGTATAGTTTTGCAAACTCCGGCTTAGCTTCAAATATTATTTTCTTGGCCTCATTTAATGTCATCTTATGATTTTAACATAGAAAAAAGCCAATTTTTATGTTAATCTCTGTTAATTGGAAGAGTGGCTGAGAGGCCGAAGGCGGCCCCTTGCTAAGGGGTTAGGGGTGTCAAAGCTCCTCATGGGTTCGAATCCCATCTCTTCCGTTTTGAGTTCCACGAAAAACGGAAGAGAAAGAAGCTCTGGGAGAGCTTTTGTTGGGATTCGAAAGACGGACTTCGCGAAGGTGAAGGAGTCGGGCGAAGAGCTCTGAGTGTCCGTGAGGACTTCGAGCAAAATTTTACCAGAAATTTATGCGTGACCGAAACTCCCTCCGCTTCCGTTTTGAGCTCCGTCGAAAACAGAAGCGAGCAAGCGTGGGGCGCTTGCGTGATACGTATCTATATTTTTTTTTGATTTAGGATATAATAAATTTATGGAATTTTTTTCATATCTTGGTTTACATACTGCATATCTTCTCGTATTTTCAATAGCTCTTGGACTTGGTCTCGGTGCATCTGCGCTTAGTTATGTGCTTTTTCTTTTTTCTGGAAATGACGGAAAGATATCGCGTGACGAGTTTAAGTTGCTAAAGGTCTCTCGCACAGTGATATGGATTGCGATTCTTTTATATGGATTTGGTGGCCTCGGTCTTTTCACACTTGCATATGAGTCGATGGCTGAGCTTGGTATTTTCTATGCAAGTATGACTGTCGCAATGATTCTCATTGGGAATGAGATTATGTTCACCATACGTCATTTACCTCGTGTGCACGACATCCGTGATGGGAGCATCGCCCTTGATGCATTTGTTCTTGAGAGTGGGGCAGTGTCAGCTGTCTCTTGGATATTTTTGATGTTCCATCATGTTATATACCGAACCGATATTGGATACTTCGCATTCATGGCTCTTTATACTGTAGTTGTTGCACTCGCTATGCTCGCGACATGGCTTATGCGCCGAAAAAGTATTCGTTCTCGCGATGTTATGATATTAAAACGATCATTTCTTGCATCTATTGTCTTTGCGATTATTTTTGTGGGAGCATGGTATGCAAATGCTGACCACATTATCAAGCCAGCAGAGATTGGTATGAACATAACTACTGAAGTGGCAGGTATGACCTATACAATTGATGATGTTGCACTTCACAATAACACGGAGGATTGTTGGCTTATCATTGACAAAAAAGTATTTAATGCAACAGAAGCATCGCGTCTACATCCTGCGATGTTCAGCTGTGGTGATGATGTGAGCGAGAATTATCACAAAAATCATGGCGAAGTTATTAGGGATAAAATGATGAAATATTATATTGGTGAGCTTCGTAGCGGGAGTGGTGTGACGAATGTAGATGTCCCATTTGAGAGGAATGAAATACTCAAGCCATATCGGGAGCTGTATGTCGATGAAAAATCGTGGAATCCGCGCGACTTGATGCTTGTCGTCGAGAAAGACGCGGAGAAATTGCTTGCTATTGATGGGACAACACACAAGATTATCGGGCGCATTCATGATGTTGGTTTTCAGCCCCACACATCTGTCTATTCGTCAGATGCGAAATACATGTATATAATTTCCCGCGACGGTTGGCTCACAAAGATCGATCTCATAACTCTCAAACCTGTTATATCGGTGCTCGTTGGTAAGAATTCACGAGGGACTGCCATCACTGATAACGATAAGTATATCGCTATCGGCAATTACGAGCCGGGCAATCTTGTCATCCTTGATGCCGTCTCAATGGAGATTCTAAAAATAATACCACTTACAATGGAAAAAGATGGTAAACAAATCGAGTCTCGCGCGGGTGCGGTCGTTGAAGATGGAAATCGTATCATCGTGGCACTCAAAGATGGAACGAGCGTCTGGGCGGTTGACACAGATCAACCAGGATTTCCTGTGACGCACAAATTCTCTGATATTGGCAAGGGAAAACCCGCTCTTCATGATGGCTTTATTACGCCTGATGGCTCGTATTACATCGTTGCATCACAGGGTTCTAAAACAGCGTGGGTTCTTGATCTTGCAACGATGAAGCCGATTGCAGAAGTAGAGACTGGCGAGACACCACACACGGGTCCGGGTGCGACGTGGGGAAATAATATTTATGTTCCAGCATTAGGTGAAGGCCTCATTACTGTCATCGATACAATGACATGGAAGCCCATAAAATATATTAAAACTGGAGGCCCGGGTCTTTTTGTGCGTAGCTACAGCAAGGATTTTACATACCCATATGTATGGGCTGATACTGCGTTCGGTGATCGCAAGGATGAGATTTATGTTATTGATGCGCGTATCAATGAGATTATAAAAACAATCATTCCAGTTAAGGGCGAAAGCTCGTGGCATCCTGAGTTCACCTATGACGGAAAGTTTGTTTATGTTGTTTCTCAGTCCGCGAATGAAGTTGAAATATACGATGCATTTACATTTGAGATTGTGAAGCGTATTAAATCAGACACACCTTCGGCGATATCCAATGTTGGGTTGCGAATTGAAGAGCCTGGATTGTAAACTAATATATCTCTTAACTAAAATCCTCAGACGTTCGGCGTCTGAGGATTTTAGTTATCCACAGCTTTTATTTGACAGGTGAACCCTAGTTCACTTATACTATATTCATGAGCAAATACGACATGATAAGAGAAATACGAATAGAACTTGAACGCCTTAATCAGGTGATTGATTTAAAGATCATCAAGGGTACTTCCTATAAAAGAGAGGCGACTCGACACAAGTTTTTATCTCGCCAGCTAATGAATCTCACTCAAAGAGAGAGAAGCGGATGGATAAATAGCGCCATGAATTACGTCTCAACTTTTATGTTTTAAATTTAGATTTATAAAACCTGCCTGTCGGCAGACAGGTTAAAAATTATTTACCAAAATCCTATGTCCAAATCAAAAATACTATATTCGCCAAAAGGTTTCTCAAAGTTCAGAAGGATATTTGGCGATACAATTTTAAATCATATATTATATAAGCATGATTTTGTCTCAAAAAAATCTTTGAAACATTGGAGATCAAATCATAAATCATACATCAATGAATACTATAGAGTTATATAAAGACAAAATTATTTCTTTCTATCAGAAGCACAGGAGAATGCCTGGGTATAAAGAGATTATGGATCTGACAGGATTCAAATCCAAGAATGCTGTTTATAAACTTATAAACAAACTAGTTGATCTCGGGATCATTTCTAAAGACCGAGAGGGGAGAATTACTCCCAATAAAATATTTGATGAAGTTCCTTTCTTGGGACTTGTTGAAGCGGGATTCCCGGCAGTAGCAGAAGCGTCTCCATCTGACACAATGAGCATCGATGATTATTTAATTGACCACAAGGAGTCCTCATACATTTTAGAAGTTAAGGGAGACTCAATGATTGATGCAGGGATAAGAGAGGGTGATCTAGTAATTGTAGAAAGAAAACAAGAACCAAAAGAGGGAGACATTGTTATCGCCGAAGTGGATGGTGGATGGACAATGAAATATCTCCGTAAGAAAAATGGCAAGCCAGACCTAGAACCAGCTAACAAAAATTTTAAAAACATTTATCCCACTGAAGCGATGCGGATCGCTGCGGTGGTTAAAGGAGTTATTCGAAAGTACTAAGCGGGATACTCTCATTCAATAAATTTCGTCGTCTTTTTTAAAGTCACGATTCTCCGGAGTACACTAGTACACCTACGAATCCCGACTCAAAAATACTTAGAAATTTAGTGAATGAGAGTATCCTGAAATCTTGCCATATTTCATTAATAAGGTTATCTTAATTGGTGTAATTCAAGATGAATTAGGGAGGATTGGATGAGCGGTTTAAATCAGCAGTTTACTAAACTGCCGAGGGGTAATTCCCTCCGTGGGTTCGAATCCCACATCCTCCGTTTTAAGACTTAAAAATACATCCTGGCGGATGTATTTTTTCTTGTAATATTTTCTTTTCTAAAACGACATATCTTATGTGGAATACATAAGAATCGAAAATTATAATAAGGAAACAACCAAAGTTAGTCTTTTTATAGCACTAACTCTTTTGTGGGCTTTGACCTCCATATTTTTTATTATGAAAAAGGACCCTTTTCGAAATGTATCTAGTGTTTATGCTTCTGATAGAGAGGAATCCTATGATTTTGAGGAGTCAGTACTAAATGTCGGACCTAACACTGAAAAATTAATTGAAGAAATAGTGAAAACAGGTCTTGATCCAGTTGTTGCTCGTAACATTAAGAGGGAGTTTTTCTCAGTGGAAGGTAAGATAATTGCTCTAAGCAAAGATAATATCCATGTTTTTGAATACAAAGATGGCACAACACTTCTAAACGAAGTTCATTCATTTAGGGAAAGTGCCAATACCCCTAGCGGTTCGTGGAAGAAAGATGTTCATCTATTTAAAGATGAAAATCTCATAGTATTTTATAAAGGTGAGAAGAAAAGCATCCTAAACTCCCTTCAAAGCATCTTTGGTGAAGAGGTTGTTTTGTAGTATCCTTCTAACCAGAATATTTCTGTAATGGATATACGTTACTAACGGCTCTAGTTGTGCTATCTATAATATAATCGAAACTAAGCAAAAAAGACTTGATCTATTAATAAAACAACACAAAATACATTGAAAAAAAATCAAAACCAGAAAAATGGGTCAAAAGAGTCCCAGGAATTAGCTTTACACTACATGAAGACTTTAGTTGAGGTGGCTAGAGAGTCATTTCTAATACTTGATTCAGATCTAAGGGTTGTTTCTGCAAATCCAACTTTTTATCAAAATTTTCAAGTATCGCCTGAGCAGACAGAGAATGTATTCTTATATGAATTAGGTAATGGTCAATGGAACATACCAATTCTAAAAAAACTTCTTGAAGAGATCCTTCCAATGAAAAAAGTGGTAAAAGATTATGAGGTAAAACACACATTTCAAAAGATTGGAGAGAAAACAATTTGTCTGAATGCACGGCAAATTGATATTGATACAGCGCATATGATAGTCCTTGCCATGGAAGATATAACAGAGAGAAAAGAACTTGAACAGAAACTGGCTGATTACACTTCAAGATTGGAATTGAAGGTTTTGGAGCGAACAAAAGAAATTGCTGATAAAGTAAGAGATCTGGAATCTTTGAACAAGGCAATGGTTGGTAGAGAATTAAAAATGATTGAACTAAAAAATGAGCTCGGACTTCTTCGGGCTGGAGTTAAATAGCTTCACATGTCTCCTAATACAGCATTACAGAAAGATGAAGATGATGAATACAAAAAAGATTTGGCAAAACACCAGGCTGAGATCTTAAGTGTTCTTGGAGATAATAGAAAAGATTCCGAAGACATCAGGCTTTCAAGAAGGGCTATTTTGAATGTTTTGGAAGATCTAGAAATAAACAATGCAACTCTTGAACAGAAAACTATAGAACTTGAATTAAGCGAGCAAAATATTCTTCATACCAAAGCAATCAGTGATGCAATTCTAGAAAGTATTGGTGATGGACTTGTGGTGGTAGATAAAGAAGGAAAAATAACGTATGTAAATCAAGCTTTTGAAAAAATGGTAGGTTGGAAGCCGGAAGAAGTTTTGGGAAAGCATATCGTAGATGTTGTACCGAGAGAATCAGAAAAAGGGGAGCCTGTGTTATTTAACGAGAGGATTCTCAATAAAGTTTTGTCGGGGGAAGTTGTTGTCGCCGACCTCACCAATCCATTTTATTATATTCGAAAAGATAATAGCAGATTTCCAACAAGCAGTATTATAACCCCTATAATTTTGAGTGGCGAAATAATCGGAGTGGTAGAAACATTTCGAGACATAACTAGAGAAAAAGAGATAGACAAAGCTAAAACAGAATTCGTATCTCTGGCTTCTCATCAACTGCGAACACCACTCTCTACAATTAATTGGTATACAGAAATGCTTTTGGCGGGAGATGTTGGGAAACTTAATTCTGAACAAGAAAAATATCTGGATGAAGTATATCGAGGTAATCAGCGAATGGTGGGACTTGTAAATGCTCTTTTATCAGTCTCACGTATGGATCTGGGAACATTTGTATTAGAGCCTGAGCCAACTGATGTGACGGCACTTGTGCGAGAAGTAGTGAATGAGCAAAAACCACAGATTGATCAAAAGAAAATAACACTTTTTCCTTCATTCGGAACAAATATTCCTCTCATTCAAACAGATCCTCAGCTTTTAAGAATGGTTGTACAAAATCTTTTATCCAATGCTGTGAAATACACTCCTGATAACGGTAAAATAGAACTCTCACTTGGTTTGATTAATGAAAAGAAAACTCTGCTCTTTAAAATTTCTGATACTGGATATGGAATACCAAAAAGAGAACAGGATAAAATATTCACCAAACTTTTTAGAGCGGATAACGTAAGAGAAAAGGATACAGAGGGAACAGGTCTCGGTCTTTATATGGTGAAATCGATTATTGATAATTCTAAAGGTAGAGTATGGTTTGAATCAGAAGAGGACAAGGGCACCACATTTAATGTCGAATTACCTGTGACTTATTAGTTAAATTAACCCGAGAAAATTTTGACCGATAGAAAATCAAAAGATTTTCCAAAAGTCAGCCAAAACTTTAACGGGTAAATAAATTTTAATCTATGAATAAAACAAAAAAAATAAAAACAATATTAGTTATTGAAGATGAAAAACCACTTCTTGAAGCGGTCAAAACAAAATTAGAAAAAAATAATTTTAAGGTTATAACGTCAAGAAGTGTTATGCGAGCATTCGGTACACCGCTTGAGGAAGATTCTAAGGGGTCAATTACACAAGATAGTGTGCTCGAGGCTTTGAAGCATCTCGAAAATTTGGAGCAAGTAAATGCTATATGGCTTGATCATAATCTAATAGGAAAGGAAGATGGCCTTGATTTTGTTACGAAGTTTAAAGCGAACGGAACAAAGTGGAGCAAGATTCCTATTTTTGTTGTTTCTAATACTTCAAGTCCTGATTTGGTAAAAACTTACAAGAAGCTTGGAGTGAGTAATTATTATGTAAAAGCAGAACATAAGCTTGAAAGTATAATTAAGGATATTAATTTATCTCTTCTTACGAAATAATTAAATGTCATCAGAAATTCAAAAACACTCCATCCTAATTGTTGAAGATGAAGTCTCACTACGAAATGCCTTAGTTATCAAATTCACAAGAGAAGGATTCATGGTCTTTGATGCTAAAGATGGAGAATCTGGTTTAGATATTGCTATAAGAGAGTATCCTCAGATAATTCTTCTTGATATGGTGATGCCAAAAATGGATGGGATGACAATGCTTAAAAAACTTAGAGCAGTAAATGCATGGGGCAAGACTGTGCCTGTTATACTTCTAACAAACCTTGGTGCTGATGATGAGGAGAGATCGAGAGAAATTTCAAAAGACCCCTCAGTTTACTACTTGGTGAAATCAAACTGGGCCATAGGAGATTTGATAGAAAAAGTAAGGGAGATACTTTTAAAAAAAGTTTAATTTACTTTAAACTACTTTACACAACACCTTAAGTTTCTCTAATCCTCTGTGTACTTGTACCGCTATAGAATTCTCTGATTTTCCTGTGATGTCTGATATTTCTTTGAGGGATAGACTTTTTATATAACGCATATGTATTACTTCCTTATATATTTTTGGAAGACTTTGAATCATAAGAACAGCAGATTTACCGTCCAAAATATCACAGAGTTGTCTTGAATCATCCGTACTGGGTTCGAAACCACTTTCCAAAAGAACATCAAGTGAGGATGATTTGTTTTTTCTTTTTCGGTATTCATCAACAATAAGATTGTTTAAAATA
>CAZOAK010000007.1:18324-30103 GCA_964577785.1 uncultured Candidatus Saccharibacteria bacterium
ATGATTGCACAGGCAAAGAAAGTCAGGTTATTTTTAAAAACAATATCACAGGAAGATTGTTTAAAATATGGTAAAGGAATGATTTCATCGCATCAATTTTGCCCCCTTTCAGCAAATAACTCCAAGTCTTTATAAATGTATCTTGTACTAAGTCTTCGCCAGTCTCACGATTATTAACTTTAAAAAATGCATAAGAATTAAGCATTTTATTAAAATCTTTATGTGCCGAAGTTAAGAGGGATTTTTGTTCCGCTTCCTGTTTTGGAGTGATCATACTTAGCTAATTAGCCGTAATTAACGGTGTTTTATTACAAAAGAGACTAAAATAGTCACGGAATGGGATCCTGAGAGAATATGGCTACAACTCCATTATAGCACACTTAAAGCAAATTATTTTGTAGTTGATAATATGTAATAGCTCCTGTTCTTGTTCGTCTTCGGATGTGAAAGGTCGTTAGTTATAAGTTTAAGATTATAGTTTGCAATATGCAGACAAAATTATATGGATTCATTTAATTCTCCGACTACTAAACCACTTTACCGAGGTACGCAAGTTGTTTGGTATATTCTGGGTTTGATAGAAATATTGTTAGCGTTTAGGTTTGTACTGAAGCTTTTGGGTGCGAATCCAGGTGCAGGGTTTACCAGTTTTATCTACGGAATAACATATGTTTTCGCAGCACCATTTCTTAATGTTTTTCGTATTACTTATGTTGCAGGAAGTGTTTTCGAGTGGACAACCCTATTGGCAATGCTCGTGTATTGGATAGTTGCTATAGGCATCATAAGGATGTTTATAATGGGAAAAACTGTTTCTACACCTGAAGCAGCGGTTAAATTAGATAGGCAAGACAAATAATTATTAATTAATTCATCCGAAAAAATTTTGATCGATAGAAAATCAAGGATTTTCCGTGCATTAGACAGTCGTCCAATGCGTCAATCAAAACTTTAACGGATAAAAAATAATATGGATATCATTCTTTGGATTTTATTTGGTGCATTAGTCGGATGGGTAGCATCTCTTGTTATGAAGACTGATCCACAGCAGGGCGCGGTGCTTAATATTATAGTCGGTATCGTCGGGGCAGTTATTGGTGGATGGCTGATGAACTCTTTTGGTGAAAGTGGGGTCACAGGATTCAATGTATACAGTTTCATTGTGTCACTGCTAGGAGCTGTCGTACTTATTGTGGTTGTTAAGGCACTTAGACGAGTTTAGATTTGTCTTGTAATGTATATGTACGGTGTTCGTCTATTATGGTGAAGGGTAGCAAACAGGTCGAATCGTTTGCACGAATACTCAGGTATTGATTATAAAGAATAATAAAAAATAATATGAAAAAAATAAATTTTGGTTTAATTGCATTAGCTCTTGTTGTTACAGCTGTTCCGGCTTTCGCAAGCGCAGCAACTTATGCTTTCGTAGATCAGGCTGGTGAAGTAAAGACTGTTGTAGCTAATGATCCTTACGCAGCTATGGCAACAGCGTTTAATATTGATGAGCATAGTGGAGTTATGTTACTTTCAAATCCATCAGATGGAATTATAGGTGATCATGTCCAAAGTGTTTAATGCATTTTGAAGATGATTCAAGGGAAAAACAAAAACCACCAATTTATTTGGTGGTTTTTGTTATATTAAAATAATATTTGTGTTATGATTGTAAATCATATGCAAAAATTTCTTTGGGCATTAATTTTTTTAATTTTTGGTACTAGTGTGACAGCTACTGTGTTTTTTACTTTAAGAAATGATGATAGGACTGCATACAAATCCAGAGAATTGAACATTAATTCTAATTTGCTGAGTCAGGATTCTAATCAAAAAGAGAGTGCTAATTCAGGGAGTGTTGAGTCAAAATCAAAAATAACCTTACTTGGTGTGCCTTATGTTAGTGAGGCACCAGAAGGCATCTGGTCAGGTGATTGGGTTAATGCATGTGAAGAGGCAACCATTGCCATGATTGATGGTTTTTATGCTAAGAAAAATAACATTGCTATTTTAGAAGCAAAAAAAACACTCCAAAAACTTTTTGATGAACAAAATATTTTATATGGTAATAGTAAAAATACGGATGCAAAGCAAATCTTAGAGCTTATAACAAGATATTTTGATTTTAAAGCTGTAATAGTTACTAATCCAAGAATAGAAGATATAAAAAATGAGATTGATAATAATAGACCTGTGATCTCACTTCATAGAGGATTTGATTTACATAATCCAAACATTCCTTTTTCACCAGTTAAATCTTCTTACCATACTATCGTGGTGTTGGGATATGATGATGCTAATAGGCAGTTCATTACCCATGATCCGGGAGATGATGTGGATGGAATAAATCATAAATATAGTTATTCGGTATTTATGAATTCTTTGCACGATTATAATGCTAAGGATGACAAAACAGACGGTGTGCCAACCGTTTTGTTTACAAGTAACTAATATTGTTATGATAGAAATAACTAGACAATTCAGATTTGAATCTGCTCATTTTTTACCAAATCATGATGGTAAATGTAGGAATATGCACGGACATTCTTATATTTTAGAAGTTACTGTTGGGGGAGATATTATACAAAGCGGGCCAAAAGAGGGTATGGTCATGGATTTTGCTGATCTGTCAAAATTGGTTGAAGAAGAAATAATATCAAAATGGGATCATAGATGTTTAAATGAGGTTGTGTCATTTGTACCAACTTCTGAAAATTTAGCTTTAGAGGTGGTAAGAATTTTGCAGAATAAAAATCTCTCCGTTACAAAAGTTAGATTGAGTGAGACTGGGAAATCTTTTGTGGAAGTTAGAATCTAGTTTTAAGTAAAACAGCACCGCAGCGAAGCTGCTGTGCTGTTCATTAAAGTTTTAAGGCTACTGAGCTCGACTTTATTTATAGATGCAATGAATTATTACCGCTCTCGGGTATCAACTATTGTTAGAAGTAAGAAGTACTCTTGTGATGATTCGTTTATAAGTCTACCTAATGTGCTACTGCTACACACATAACTCTCTTTATTCCTCCTCCTTCCAATGCGCGTTTTGCTTCTTTAAGAGTTGCTCCGGTGGTAATAATGTCGTCAATAATAATTACAGATTTATTTTTTAATTGGTGGTTCATTTTTTTATCTAACTCCATAGAATTTTTAACATTATTCAATCTATCTTTTCTGCTTAGAGTTTTTTGAGGTTTTGTCTCTTTGATTTTAATTAATACATTTTTTATGTATGGTATTCTTAAGATTCTCGCTAATTCTTTTGCTAATATTTCACTCGGATTAAATCCTCTTTTGTTGTTTTGTTTAGAACTCGTAGGTATTTCTATAATTACAGGATTTATGAAGTTTTCCATCAATTCTCTTTCTCCTAATTCTTCTAATAATATATCCCCAATAACTTTTACAATCGTGCTAAGTAGTTTTTTATCTTTCTTATTTTTTATATAATATAGAGTGTCTCTGATTATTTTGTTATTATAATCAAATATATACATTACACCTTCTTCTGTCACCGCTGGTCTCGCGAGGACGGTCCATCCTTGGTTTTTGATGTTATAAAGTCTAGATAGTTTGGTATTTTCGTCACAAAATAATAGCTCAAGTATTTTGTCTATAAATTCTGTACACCTTTGGAAGAAAAATAATAACATTGTGATATACTATTATACAATAACCAATGGATAATCCATTTAAAAATTTTTTTGCAAAATCTGATACAAATGTCTTGGGTATAGATATCGGCTCTTCTGCTATAAAGGTAGTTCAGCTAGCTAAAGTAAAAGGGAGGGCGGTGCTTAAAACATATGGTTCATTGGCACTCGGTCCTTATGCTGGGCTAACAATCGGTCAATCTACAAATATGTCACCCGACAGATTAGGTGAAGCCATAAAGGACTTATTAAAGGAGGCTAACACTACAACTATTAATGCTGGTGTATCTATTCCACTTAGGTCTAGTCTTGTTACTCTAATAGAAATGCCCGCTCTTCCAGATGCAAAGCTTAGGGAGATGATTCCTATTGAAGCTCGTAAATTCATCCCTGTGCCAATATCAGAGGTTGCATTAGATTGGTGGATTATACCTCATGAGGAAGATAACTCTTTTGATTTTGATATTGAGGTCAAGGAGAAAAAAATTCAGAAACAAGATAAAACAGAGGTTCTACTAGTCTCAATTCATAATGAAGTTTTGCAGGGATATAATTCGATAGTACAGGCATCTGGTTTGCATGCTACTTTTTTTGAAATAGAAATGTTCGCAGCGATTCGTTCTCTTGTAGAAAGAGAAATAGCTCCTGTTATGATATTTGATATGGGGGCTTCATCAACTAAAATTTATATTACTGAGAGAGGTATAGTTAAAGAGTCTCACATAATTAACAAAGGTTCGCAAGATATTACGATAAGTATTTCAAAAGGACTTCAGGTCACAATTGAAAAGGCGGAAAAAATTAAAAGAAATCTGGGCGAGGGAAGTCCTGCCGATCAGAAACAGGTTTATGATATTGTTTCATTAACTCTGGATTACATATTTGCTGAGGCTGGAGGACTAATGGTGGCATATCAGAAAAAGCACAATAAAAGTATCAGCAAGGTATATTTGACTGGCGGTGGGGTTGCTATGAAAGGTTTTTTTGATATTGCTAGATCTAGATTTGAGACAGAGGTGGTTTTAGGAGATCCATTTTCAAAAGTTGATGCACCGGTATTCCTCTCTGACTTATTAAAGCAAACAGGTTTAGATTTTGCTGTGGCTGTAGGAATAGCGTTGCGCAAATTACAGGAGTTGGACTAAACGCAATTTGCGTAATTTCCAATTATCAATTAACAATTTTCAATAAAAAGCACCGCAGCTTCGCTGCGGTGCTTTTCGTATTAAACATTAGTACGGAATCATATATACTTTTCCCCTGTTTATATGCACTTTACTTTTTATTTTGTGATACAATTGTATAAATGGAGACAAAGTTCCAAACATCTTTTATACCAAAAACAAATCTCGAGCCAGTCGCCAATACTACGCACCGGTCGATGGGGTTTTTTAATTTCGTTGCAATTATTATATTTGTTATTAGCATTGTGGTGGCTTTAGGTGCGTTCGGCTGGCATAGATATTTAGAGGGTTCAAAAACTAGCCTAAAGGATAGTTTAGAGAGAAATATAAAATCATTCGAACCTCAAACTATTGATGAATATTACCGCCTTAATAATAGAATAGATGCTGCGAAGATATTACTATCTAAACATGTGGCTGTGTCTTACATTTTTGATTTCCTTTCGGAACAGACTATTCAGAGTGTTAAGTTCAATGATTTCAAATACGATGTAGATTCTTTGGGCAGTGCGACACTTATTTTGAACGGAGAAGCAAAAAGCTATAACGCAGTAGCATATCAGTCGGAAGTATTTGGTAGAGAGAGGGCATTAAAGGAACCTTTGTTTTCCAATCTTGATCTAGATACTGTCGGTAATGTTGTGTTTAATTTTTCTACCAAAGTTGACCCAGGATTTATTGTTTATACTAGAAAAGCCAATAAAATAGAGGCAAATGATTCCCGTGATGATTTCCTCATGATACCTGAAAACAATGACATGGGTAATAATTCAGACGATAGTTTATTACTTATGCCTAGTTCTACATCAACATCAGCTAATACTTCAGTAAATAATAATATTAGAACTCAATGAAAAAACTAATACCAATAATATTAATAATTGTTTCAGTTGGATTATTTGTATTTTTTACAAATAAGGAGTATCAGACTATCAAAGTGTTACAGGGAGAGATAGAGAGTTATGATAAAGCTTTGGGTAAATCAAATGAAGTTCTCAAAAAAAGAGCGGAATTGCAGGCTAAGTATGCCCAGTTTGCACGTTCTGATCTAGATTCTTTGAAAAAATTATTACCAGATAATGTGGATAATGTTCAGTTGATACTAGATATTAATGGAATTACCCGCAAACACAACACAACAATAAGTAAGATTAAAGTAAATGATGAAGGTGCTGCTGACAAAAATGCTCCTATTGGACCAGATACTAAGCCATATTCGTCTATGCTTGTCTCATTTAAGACAAAAGCGACTCATGAAGATTTTATGGCTTTCATAAAAGATCTAGAGCAAGGACTTCGTTTGGTTGATATTACAAGTCTTTCATTCAAGGCTGATCCAAAAGGTCAAAATGAATATTCGGTTACAATTAGGACATATTGGTTAAAATAAATAATATGAGTGAAATATTTCAAAAATTAAAGGTTCCAGCAATCATCATATCAATCCTATTTGGAGGTTTTATTGTTTATAATAATTTTATAAAAAAGCCAGTTTCTAATGAGTTGATAAAAAAGGACTCTCAAAGCTCTGTAAAGACCCCAGAACAAGATTTTCTACCATTACTTCTCCGAATTCAAAATGTAACTTTGGATGAAAAACTATTTTTAGATCCGGTTTTTCGCGCTTTGGTTGATTTTGGTCAACCAATAGTTCCAGAATCAATTGGTAAACCAAATCCTTTTGCTGGGATTTTGACTGGAGTTGTCAATTCTTCTGTTGAATCTCTTGGTTTTGCTGATGAGACAACCAATACCTCAATTAAGGCGTCAACAAATAATGCAGTGAGACCGCCAGCGAGAAGATAGTTCGAAACCATTGAGATTAAAAACAATTGCTAATTTTTAGCGGATATGAATCCTGTTAGAAAAACCTGAGCAGTTTTTACATAATAAATTAACATAACTACGATGAAGCAGGCATTACATAATTACAAGCAATTACTTAACTTTTTCTAACAGGATGAATGTTATTGATTTACTTCTAAAAAAAGAAATAATTACTTCCTCTGTTGCTCGTGAAGCAAGAGAGGCTGTGACAGAGAGTAAAGAAAATATTGAGTCTATTTTGAGTAAATTAGGTGTGCCTTCAGATAAAGTCCTGGAAGCTAAAGGTGAATATTTGGGAGTGCCAGTCATATCTTTACCAAAGCCAGCAATACCTTTTGATATTTTGAAATATCTACCAGAGGAGTCTGCCACTTTCTATAAAATGATACCTTTTGATATTGTGGACGGAGCTCTCCAGATTGGGGTTGTTGATCCAGAGAATTTTGAGGCTAGAGACGCTCTTAATTTTATATCTTCAAAGAATAATATTCCTTATAAAATATTTCTCATTTCAGAGCAAGATTTTTCTAAGGCTATGGAATGTTACAAAGGTCTTTCTGGAGAAGTTACAAAGGCGTTGACTGAACTTGAGACGGATTTATCTGATGAAGAAAAAGAAATTGCTGCTGAACAAAGTAGTGATGAAAACTTATCTGTAAAGATAAATCAGACGAATATTATTGAAGATGCACCTGTGACCAAGATCGTTGCGACAATTCTCAGATACGCGATTGAAGGCCAGGCATCTGATGTTCATATTGAACCTTTGGGTGATAGGGTTAGAGTTAGATTTCGTTTAGATGGAACATTACACACATCTCTTATTTTACCTATTAAAGTTTTGAATGCTGTTGTGGCACGTATTAAAATTCTCTGTAATATGAAACTTGATGAAAAGCGTAAGCCACAGGACGGTAGATTTAGTGCGCGTATTGATGGTAGAAAGATTGATTTTCGTGTTTCCACATTTCCTGTTTATTATGGAGAAAAGGTTGTGATGAGAATTTTGGATCAGACAAAAGCTGTGCAGGGTCTTGATGATTTGCAATTCTCGTCAGAAAATTTGGCAATGATTAGAGAGGCTATCACGAAGCCTTATGGATTAATTTTGATTTCTGGTCCGACTGGATCAGGTAAAAGTACTACGCTTTATGCGATGCTCCAGGAAGTTGATAAAGAGGCTCATAATGTTTTATCCCTAGAAGATCCAGTGGAATACAATATTGATGGAGTTAGTCAGTCTCAGGTCAGGCCAGAAATTGGTTATACATTTGCGACTGGACTCCGTACAACCTTGAGACAAGACCCGGATATAATTATGGTGGGAGAGATTCGTGATAAAGAAACTGCTCAGCTCGCAATACAGGCGGCTCTTACAGGACACCTTGTGCTGTCTACTATTCACACCAATGATTCTATTGGAGTTATTCCTCGTCTTATTGATATGGGTGTTGATCCATTTCTTATTGCACCAACACTTATATTATCAATGGCACAGAGGTTGGTTTCAAAGATATGCCCGGGTACAGGTAAACCGGTGCCAGTAGATGGTAGTGTTCAAGCAATGATTGATAAACAATTTAGTGATTTACCAGAGGAATTTAAGAATAAAATTCCCGTTGTAACAGAGGTGCTTCAGACATCACCAAGTCCAGATTGTCCAAAGGGGACTCGTGGACGTCTTGCTGTGATTGAAATGTATAAAATGGACAAAGAATTAGAAAAAGTAATATTAGCCAATCCTACTGCACCAGAAGTTTGGAAAGTTGTTAGAGCTAAAGGTATGCTTACTATGCGAGAAGATGCTATTATAAAAATGCTCAAAAAAGAAATACCGATAGAGGAGATCAATGGTTTGATTTAATTTAGCTTTATTAAAAATAATTATGATATAATTATCGTATGTCAGAAGAAAAAACAGAAGAAAAAAGTGCAATTGCAGAAGCGTCAACTCCTCAAGTTGTACCAAAAAAGAAATATGAAATAATGCTTGTGGATGATGACAAGTTTTTATTGAGTATGTACACAATGAAGTTTACAAGACAGGGTATGGGTGTTACTGCGATTTCTCGCCCAACTGAAGCTTTAGAAAAACTCCGCACAGGATTTGTCCCAGATATACTTATAGTAGATGTTGTGATGCCTGAGATGGATGGAATAGAATTACTTGCAAAAATAAGAGAAGAAAATCTAGCAAAAGATTCAGTAGTTGTGGTTTTGTCTAATCAGGGACAGCCTTCGGATATTGACCGAGCAAAAGCTTTTGGAATTCATGGTTATATAGTTAAGGCAACAACAATCCCATCAGAAGTTTTGAGGCAGATTATTCAAATTGCCGAGGAGAATGGGAAGTAATCTTTAAATATTTAAATATAAAATGGAAACAACAGACTATAAAAAAGAATTAGATGAGCTTTTAGAAACTGTCGTTAGAGAGGGTGCATCAGATTTGCATATTTCTGAAGGACGTCATCCAACATTACGTATTGCTGGTGCTCTCGTACCACTTGCTCGCAAACAAGTTCTAAAAAAGGACGATACGAGTGGGATTTTGGATGTGATGGTAACATCAGAAATGAAAGCGGATTTTATCAAATCAAAAGAAATTGATTTTTCATATGATTTTAATGAAAAGGGTAGATTCAGAGGCAATGCTTATTTTCAGCAAGGGCATATTTCAATTGCACTTCGACTTATACCAAAACAGATTAAAACAATCGAAGATTTAAAATTACCGTCTATTCTTACAGATTTTGCCAGACGCAAACAAGGTTTTTTCCTTGTTGTGGGTCCTGTGGGACAAGGTAAGACGACTACACTTGCATCAATGATAGAGCTTATTAATGAAGAGAGAGCAGAACACATAGTGACCATTGAAGATCCGATTGAATATTTATATGAACAAAAGAAATCGATTATCGATCAGAGAGAGATTCATATTGATACAAAAGATTTCGGTATTGCTCTTACTGAGGCTCTCCGTGAAGATGTAAATGTGCTTCTGGTAGGTGAGATGCGTAATGCAGAGACAATGGCTGCTGCTGTGACTGCTGCTGAGACTGGACACCTTGTGTTTTCGACATTGCATACCAATAATGCAGCACAAACAATCGATCGTATTATTGATTCGTTCCCTAGTACTCAACAAGATCAGATTCGTATTCAGTTAGCATCATCACTAATCGGAGTATTTTCACAGAGATTGGTGCCTCGTATTTCTGGAGGTTTAGTACCCGCATATGAATTACTTATTGTTAATAATGCAGTATCAAATCTTATTCGAGAAAAAAGAGTTCACGAAATAAATACTGTAATAGAGACTAGTTCAGAATTAGGAATGATTGATATTAATAGATGTTTAGCTGATCTCGTAAGACGAGGTGAGATAACAATAGAGAACGCCTACCGATATTCGTTTAATCCAAAATTGTTGGAGAGGATGATTTAAGCCAAAGCTTAAATTATTCAATAATTTCAAAGGCATTCAGTATTTTATTGAAAATTGATTATTGATAAATTGAAAATTATTTTTATATTATAAAAATTCATGCTATTCACATATAAAGCACTAGACGCACAAGGACAATCACAGAATGGATCAGTTGAAGCACTGAATACTGATGTTGCTATTAGTGCTATCCAGCGTAGAGGTCTTGTTATAACAGAAATACATGCTGATGAAGGTAAGGCTCAGGGATTAAATATGAGAATTAAACTGTTTGAGAGGGTTTCAAACAAGGATGTTGTTATTTTGTCTCGTCAGATAGCCACATTATTTGCTGCGCAAGTTTCTGCTTTGCGTGTGTTCCGGCTACTTTCTGGAGAAACGGAAAACAGGGTTTTGGGAGAAAAGATTGCGGAAGTGGCTGATGATATTCAGGCAGGAGCTTCTATTTCTAAGGCACTAGCAAAACACGAAAAAGTTTTCTCTAGTTTTTATGTGAACATGGTACGTGCTGGTGAAGAGTCTGGTAAGCTAGATCAAACATTTATTTATTTAGCGGATTATTTGGATCGTAACTTTGCTGTATCAAGTAAGGCCAAGAACGCGCTTATCTATCCTGCCTTCGTCGTTATGACATTTATTTCTGTTATGGCACTCATGTTGACACTCGTTATTCCAAAGATTTCATCTATTATCATTGAATCTGGTCAAGAAATTCCTGTCTATACGAGAATAGTTATCGGTCTTAGTAATTTCTTAGTTGATTATGGAATAATGTTTTTGGTTGCGATCATAGTTCTTTTATTCTTTGTATTTAGAAATGGTAAGGGGGAGAAGGGTCAGTTAGCATATGATGAATTTAAATTAGCAATACCGTATATTGGTACTTTATATAAAAAGCTTTATCTTTCTCGTATCGCTGACAACATGAATACGCTTTTGGTCTCAGGTATTCCAATGATCAAGGCTTTAGAATTAACTGCCGATGTTGTGGATAGTAAGGTTTATGAAGGTGTATTGAGAAAGGCGATGGATCTAGTTAGAGGAGGGCGTCCATTATCTGAAGCATTGTCTGGCTCACCACAGGTTCCGAGTATTATGGTCCAAATGTCAAAGATTGGTGAAGAGACTGGAGAGCTTGGAAGTATTTTGGATACATTGGCGAAGTTCTATCAGAGAGAAGTGGTGAACGCGGTGGATACATTAGTGGATCTTATTGAACCTATAATGATTGTGGCGCTCGGTCTCGGTGTTGCGTTTCTACTCGCGTCAGTTCTTATTCCAATTTACAACATATCGGCATCAATCTAGATTAGCTTTTAGCTTACAAGTGTCAGCTGTCAGCTTTAAATACAAAATATAAATGCGAAGTAACAGTGCGTTGCTTCGCATTTACATTTTGAATAAATTTATTTCCATAAATTAAAATATTTTTATTTTTTAATTCATAAGCTCTAAGCTGAAACCCGAAAGCTCTAAGCTCATCCCTTTATCCCCAACTTTTTTTATTTTTACTATTTTGTTTTTTAGATTAGTTATATAATTATATTACGGTCGAATGTCGTTTCAGTCTTTTTCGTTAAAAAGGCATAATCAATTGATTATTATTAGTTCATTGTTTTATAAATAATTTTTCTTATGAAAAAAAATAAAGGTTTTACATTAATCGAGCTTTTGGT
>CAZOAK010000008.1:0-8498 GCA_964577785.1 uncultured Candidatus Saccharibacteria bacterium
ACACCTTAAGGTGTCATGCTATTTTATTTACTACTCACTATTTATTATTTGCTTTCTATACCCCTAGTATCACTGGAATCACTATCGGTCTTTTAGCTGTTTTTTGGAATAGGAATCGTGCAATATTATCTGTCACAACATCTTTTATAAAATCAAAGTTGATCGGATTCATACCCTGGGCATTATCCTCAATTGTTTTTTTGATTATGATTCTAGCTTGCCTTAGTAGTTCTTGGTTTTCTCGGAGGTATACAAATCCACGAGATATAATATCAGGGGATTTACGGAGCTTGCCATTCATTGTGTTTACACTTGCAATGATTACAAACATTCCATCTTGAGAAAGCATTTGTCTGTCTCGAAGTACTACTTCTTGCATATCTCCAATAGCAAATCCATCCACCATGACCAGACTTGATGGAGCTTTTTCTTTATAGGTTTTTATTTTTGTTCCTTCTTCTACAATATCTATCAAACTTCCGTTATCTGGAATAATAATATTTTCTTCTTTCATACCGAGTCCCATTGCCAACTCTCCATGCAGGCGAAGCATGTAATGATTACCATGAATAGGGACAAAGAACTTTGGCATAAGTTTTTTGTGTAGCCATTCTATTTCACCTCTGTTACCATGACCTGTTGAGTGGATAAATACCTCTGATGTTCTGTAATGTACTATTTTAGCTCCAGTTCTTGCTATATTATCCTTCATTGCCTGAACAGACTTTTCATTACCAGGAATAATTGATGAAGACAAAACAACTGTATCATTTTTTGTTAATGTGATTGATTTATGGCTCTTGTTGGCAAGACGGCTCAGTGCTGCAAATTCATCACCCTGGGCACCTGTTGCAAGTATTACAATTCTGTCTGGTGGATAGTTAGGGATTTCAGCAGAAGATATGAGTGTATCTTTTTTCATCTCTATTATTTTTGCTTCCTTACAGATTTCGACATTGTTTTTCATACTTCTACCTTCAATCACAACCTTCTTGTTATTTTTCTCGCAAGCTTCTATTAGTTTTGCAATTCTCGTAACATGAGAAGAAAACATACTCATAATCAGTCTGCCTTTTGTATTTTGAATTATGTCAGCAAGATTTTTGTGAACCAATACTTCTGGTGTAGAAAATCCTGGGTTTTCAATATTTGTTGAGTCTGTAAGTAAAAGTAGTGTTTTTTCTTTTGCTAATTCTCCATAGATCTTGTCCTCACCTTCACTTGCTACACCATCTGTGTGCTCTAGTTTATAATCTCCTGGGTTTATTATGTTCCCATAAGGAGTTTTAATACACACTCCAAGACAGTCTGGGATTGAGTGAGTAACACCAAAAAATTTGATCTTCATTTCTCCGAGAGTGACTGATTCGCTCGTATCCACTATTTTATAATCAATCATTGGTAGGTGAGGGAATTCCGTCTGGCGTTTTTTGATCATGAGTCCTGTTAAGTTTCTCGTATATAATGGTGGATTACCGATTCTCTCCATAATATAAGGGATACCACCAATGTGATCTAAGTGTCCGTGAGTAATTATAACTGCGCGTATTTTATCTTTTCTCTCTTCAAGATATTTTGTGTTGGGCAGGATATAATCTATACCAGGTGTGTCCTGATCCTTAAATTTGAATCCTATATCCATAACAATAATATCGTTTTTGTATTCTATGGCAGTCATGTTCATTCCAACCTCCTCAACTCCTCCTAGTGGAATAATACGTATATTATTTTCACCTACTGGGGGTAGATTTAGTGTTCTTGGTGCATTTAAATCCTGAGGTGCTCTATTATTATGATGTTCTCTTTCACGAGCTCTTTCAGGCGAAAATGGTGCAGACCTTCGGCGTGGTGGATGGGAGTCTCTACCTGCGTGTCCTCCGTGTGGAACGTGTTTTATAGGGTCTCTGTGACCCGTGTCTGTTTGTGTTGTTTTGTGTACAACTCTTATTTGCGGACTGTGATTTCTGTGTCCTCTTTCATTACTGTTGTTTTGTCTATCCATATTGATTTCTTTCCCGTCAAAGTTTTAATTTATTTTATTGTTTTAAACTCTTTGGGTAAATTAATTATTAATTATTAAATTTTTATTAGCTTATGTTTTTACTTGAACCAAGGGAATTCCCAGATTTTTTCTGTTTCCTTGTACCAAAGGTTTATGGTTGCAAACCTCTCAGATGATCCAACTATTCCTTGCAGAGAAACGTTTTTCATATCACTTGGTATTACATATACTAGGTCTGGTGAAAACAGGAATATCGATGGTGTGTCTTTGTTAATTTCCTTTTCAAAACTTTCATACAAAGATGCTCTTTTGCTTGTGTCTGTTGTTGCTCGTAGATCTTGGAGTATTTTATCTGTCTTGCTGTTTGTGTAATTAGCAATATTTAATCCTGGATGATTTCTTTCACTTGAGTGCCAGAACGCGAATAGGTCACTATTTCTTCCTGTGGATTCACCAAAGAGTAGTGCGTCGTATTTACGAGGGACGATTACTTTTTGTTGTAAATCTGTACTTTCAAATACTTTTACTTCGACTGACGCTCCAATTTTCTCCCAGGATTCTTTTATTATGTTTACAATCGCTTTTAATTCTGGGACATTAGAAGTTGAGATTGAAAAGGATAATGACACGTTTTCTTTCTTGTCTTTTTTTATTAAAGTCATATTGTCTCCCATTTCCCATCCTGCTTTTTCGAGAAGTGTTTTGGCCATTATCACACCCTCTTCGTCAGTAAAGTCCCGTTTTGGTAAAGTAGATATATCTGGTGGCAAAGGACCCTCGATTGAAGTTCCAAATCCTAATAACACGTCGTTGATTATTTTATTTTTTGGTGTCGCTAATTTTAATGCTTGACGGACAGTAGAATCTGCAAAAACTTTCGCTTCATTTTGGTTAAAAAAGATAGCATAGGTTCTTGGAAGAGGTACCTTCAGTATCATTGAACGATCCGTATCTATTGATTTGATATTTTCTGGAGATATAGAATTCATACTGTCTATTAAACCGTCTTTGTATGCTTGTATAAGCTTTTCTTCGCTCGTATAGAAATATATGTAAACATCTTCTATATAAGGACTATTGAGAGAATATTTTTCAAACGGAACTAGGTGATAGTGTTCTGGTAATCCTGAAGCGTTGCGGACAATTTCTTCAACCATATATGGACCAGAACCAATAGGTTCGAAATTGAATTGACTAAATAAAAAGGCATCAGAATCAATATCTTTCCAAATATGTTCTGGGAGTATACCCAGTGTTAGGTTTTCAATAAATGGGGCGTAAGGTTTTTTTAGAGTGAATTCTACAACTTTTTCATTTAAAGCTTTCGCTTCTACACCTTCCCAGTTCGGAGATTTAGGGCTTTTAATTATTGGATCCTTTACTTTTGTTATTGTAAACTCAACATCATTTGCTGTGACAGGTCTTCCGTCGTGGAAGAAAATATTATCTTTTAATGTAACTGTGTATTTCAGGCCATCTTCAGATATCACATAATTATTTGCTAGGTCATAAGATAATTTTCCTTCGGAATCCAATTTCATTAAGCCTGAGAAAATTAAGGTCGCTAAATCTCGGCCAGCATCTGTTACTGGAAGTAATGGGTTAACATATCTAGGATATCCAATAACACCTTCTCGTAAAGTACCCCCCTCAACCGGGACCTCTATACTGATACTATCAGACGCTCGTTTGAGTAGTGTTAAAGAGCTTATTAGTAATATGGAACCCAGAATAAAGAATAAAACTTTTTCAAAAAAACCCATTTTTTCAAAAATGAAAAGAAGGCGTCTTCTTTTTTCAAGACTAAATACAGATTTAATTTTTGTCATAGGAACATTTATTTTTGCCACAGAGAAATTTAGAAAACCAAGTTATCGTATAAATAGAGCAACAAAGGCTGACAGTGCAAAGAGTACACCGACAATTATTGTGATTACAAACATTACTTTTTCTGGTCCTCGTCTAGTATGTCCTGAGCCACCCAAGCTATCGCCACCAAAAGCGGCTCCTGCTGTAGCGTCAGAGTGTTGAAGTAATATAAGACCAATAAGTAATACTGATAAAATTATTTGGATATATGGAAGATATGTTGCAATCATTTTAAGATTATATTTATTTATTAATATAGGAGTAACTCGCTTTTGAAATACTCTTTATAGTGTTCGGAGCGTTTAATATGGAGAGTTACATTGGGCATATAATAGCATGATACGAGTATTCGCGCAAATTTTTATAAATGATTTTTATTAGAAAATTGGAGAAGCTTTCAGGTTGGAGCTTTCAGCTTTCAGGGAAATAAGGAAAAATACCGCGTCTTTGGGCGCGGTATTTTTTCTAAAAACTGACACCTGACACCTTATAAGCTGAAAGCTAATTTGTGACTTGCATTTTTGTAGTTTTCATCTATAATACCTAAATATGAAAAAAGACATTCATCCGGACAATTTTAGGGAAGTCGTATTCGAGGACACTACAACAGGTGCCAAGTTCCTTATTGCATCTAGTGTTTTAACTAAAGAGACAACTAAATTTGAAGGTAAAGAATACCCTCTATATCACGTAGAAATTTCAAGTGCATCACACCCATTCTATACGAATACTGAAACACTTATTGACTCAGCTGGACGTGTTGAGAAATTCAAGAACAGAGCTCTAAAATCTACTCCTACAAAGTCTAAGAAATAGTTGAATTAGCTTTTAGCCCTGCCGGCAGGCAGGTTAGGGTTTCTAGCTTTAAGAATTAAATTTAAATAAAGCCAGAAGCCACAGCTTCTGGCTTTATACTTTTTACTCAATACCTTATACTAGTAAATATATGACTGACATCTCCAAATACAAATCAAACAATAAAACTCGCTTTCTAGCGGAGGATTTTGAACGACTGCTTAGAGAAGAAGAAGAAATTAAATCTTTGGCTATTGCTGACCCTACTTTAAAGGAACTTGGAGAAGAGGATTTAGTAAGAATTGAATCTCAAAAAACTGAGCTCATTCGTCAGATGGATGAAATACTTAAGGTAGATGAAGCGGAAGATGAATATCCAAACGAGATAATTCTTGAAGTTCGTGCCGGAGCTGGTGGAGATGAGGCGGCGCTTTTTGCTGAGGAACTTGCAAAAATGTATCGAGGATATGCTGTGAAAGAGGGTTGGGTGTGGACGGTTGTTCATGAATCCCAAACTGATGCGGGAGGATATAAAGAAGCATCCTTTGAAATTCATGGGCGAGATGTGTACAAAAAGTTTAGATTTGAGACGGGAATTCATCGTGTGCAAAGAGTGCCGGCAACAGAAAAAAACGGACGAGTGCATACTTCTACCGCTTCTGTCGCGATTCTTCCTATTAGAAAACATACAAAAATTGAGATCAAGGAAAGTGATTTGATGGTAGAAACTTCTCGTTCCGGGGGTGCAGGAGGACAGAATGTTAACAAGGTAGAGACTGCTGTGCGAATGGTGCACAAGCCGACTGGTATTGATGTGCGTTGTACATCAGAAAGGAGTCAGCTTAAGAACAAAGAAAAAGCTCTTTCAATTCTTACAGCCAAAATTGAGGAGAAACAGCGAGAAGAAGAAGCTTCAAAATATTCTGATGACAGAAAGGGGCAGATTGGTACAGGTAATCGTTCAGAAAAAATCCGAACATATAACATTTTGCAGGATAGAATCACAGATCACAGAATAAAAGAATCATGGCACAATCTCCCAAATATTATGCTCGGGAATATTGATGAAATAATTGATACTATACAGGAAAAGTCTAAAACAGGATTTGAAGGAGGTGGGGAGGATGAGGAGGAATAGAATAAATATGACTTTTACTGTTTTTTGGTTATAATCTTACATATGGAAGAAAAACAAGGAAAAGGACATACGCATCTAATTACACAAGCAATTCAAGAAATATCCGATATATTCAATGGTATCGGTTTTTCTGTTGTAGAAGGTCCTGAGGTAGAAACTGACCATTATAATTTTGAAGCACTCAATTTTCCTAAAGACCATCCAGCAAGAGATATGCAGGATACTTTTTGGCTAAAACCTGCAGTAGCAGGTTCGCCCGACCATTCGCTTGGGGCGAATGGTTTAGGGCTAAAAGACTCAGAAAGTAAATCCGAAGCACTAAATACGAAATCCGAAAAACTTTTAAGAACTCATACCTCGCCAGTTCAAATACGTTATATGGAAAGTCACAAACCGCCAATGGCTATAATTGTGCCAGGTAAGGTTTTTCGTAATGAAGCGACCGATGCTACTCACGAGGCACAATTTTTTCAATTTGAAGGATTATATGTAGACAAAAATGTTTCGATGGCTCATTTGAAGGGAGTGCTCACACATTTTTTTAAAAAATATTTTGGAGAGGATGCAGAAATAAGATTTCGTCCTAGCTTTTTTCCATTCGTTGAGCCGGGAGTTGAAGTGGATATGAAGTGGAAAGGTAAATGGCTTGAGATGATGGGTGCAGGGCTTGTGCATCCAAATGTTTTAGAAAGTGCAGGTGTAGATTCTAAAAAATGGCAAGGTTTTGCATTCGGAGGAGGAATAGATCGCTTGATTGCCGTTAAGTACGGATTGGACGATATCAGACACTTATATTCAGGAGATTTGAGGTTTATAAATCAATTTTAAAATGAAAATATCTCACAAATGGTTACAAACATACTTTAAGAAGCCTTTACCGTCATCTGAAGAGATTGCGGAGCTTTTGACATTTCATATTTTTGAAGTAGAAGGAATTGAGAAGAAATCTGAAGATGATGTTTTGGATGTAAAAGTTTTGCCTGATAGAGCATCTTATTGTCTTTCTCATGAGGGTATTGCAAGAGAATTATCGGCATTATTAAAAGATAATGAATTTGTACCACGGCAGTATGAAGTAATAGAAAGTTCTCCTGATGTGAATTCTGTGAATGTGTCAGTAGAAGCTGGAGATGTGTGCGATGTTTATAATGCTATTCGTGTTATGAATGTTTCAAAAACATCTTCGCCAGAATGGCTGGTTCGAAAACTTGAGGTGGTAGGGCAGAGGTCAATAAATATTTTTGCTGATCTTGCGAATTTTGTAATGTTTGATATTGGACAACCGATGCATGTTTTTGATGCTACAAAAATTGAAGGAGGGATAACCGTTAGGTATTCAAAAGACGATGAAAAAATCACTACACTCGATAATAAAGAAGTGATTTTAAATTCTGATATCGCAATTATTTCTGATGATAAATCACCATTAGCGATTGCTGGGATAAAGGGAGGTAAGAAGGCTGAGACTGCTAATTTCTCAAGTCACGTTATTGTAGAGTCAGCACATTTTGATGCAGGTGCGATTAGAAAGACTTCGAGTAAATTAAATATCAAAACTGATTCGGGTAAAAGATTTGAGAATGGTGTCAGTGCCACACTCGCAGATTCTGCTATTAGGTATTTTATTTCTTTACTTAAAAAAGAGGATTCTGAAATAATGGTAAGTTCTATGTCTACTGCAGGTAAATTAATTCTGGATGATAAAAAAGTAGAGGTTACTCATAAATTTATCTCAGAAAAATTAGGCAAGGATATTTCGGGTGATTTAATTTTGGAATTGCTTAGTAAGGCGAATATACCTGCACGAAGAATTGGGGAAACAATAGAGGTAACTCCACCACACTATAGAAAGGATTTAAATATTATTGAAGATATTGTAGACGAGGTTGGGCGATTGTATGGATATGAGAATGTAGAAGGAAAACTTCCAGAGATTAAATCACCTATAGTGTCCAACAGTGATATATCATATAGAAATATAGTAAAGAATTTTTTGATTGAAAACGGATTTTCTGAAATACAAACTTACGCTTTGACTCCAAGAGGAGAAGTAGAGATACTGAATCCATTGGCTGAGGATAAGAAGTTTCTTCGGACAAATCTTTCAGAATCTATTGAGAAGAAACTTAAAGACAATATATATTATGCAGATCTGTTGGGGCAGAATAAAATAAAAGTATTTGAATTTGGACATGTGTGGAAAGAGGACAAAGAATTTGTATCTCTCTGTATCGGTATTGCTTATAAAAAAGCAGGGAAGGATGAGAGAGCGAATGATGAGATAAAAGAAATAAGAGACAAGGTGTTTGAAGTGTTAACTGTGAATCCTCAGATTCTTTGCACTGTAGATGACACTGGGGGACTCATCACTTTGAATAATAAACAAATTGGAGTAACTAATAATATTGAAGGTATCACAGAGATGGATTTTAATGCACTCATTTCAGGTCTTCCAAAATTAAATAAAGATATTCCAATTGTTTTGGCTAAAGAAATTAAAAAATATAAAAAACTTTCGGATTACCCATTTATGGTGCGGGATATTGCTGTCTTTGTGCCGGGAGACAAGACTCATAAAGATGAATTGTGGACTGTGATTGAACGTAATGCTTCAGATCTTCTGGTACGTCATGAATTATTTGATGTATTTGAAAAGAAAAACATTTTTGAATTTCCACTAGGGCAGCCAGAATC
>CAZOAK010000008.1:8508-25833 GCA_964577785.1 uncultured Candidatus Saccharibacteria bacterium
AGAAAAATAAAGAAACGGGAGAAATAGAAAAAACTTCTTTTGCATTTAGACTTGTGTTTCAGTCTTATGAAAAAACTCTGACAGTTGAAGAGGTAAATAAGATAATGTTAAAAATTGAGGATGCTGTGAAGGGTATGGGATTTGAAATCAGGTAGTCAGGTGGTTAGTTAGCCTGCCTGTCGGCAGACAGGGTTGTCAGGAGAGAGAATCAAATCTCTAAATTATAGTTTCTAACTAAAATTTGAGATAAAAAAGTAGCTCCATTTGAATGAAGCTACGCTGCTACAAATTTCACAATTTTTGGTGTGTCCTCAGAAGATCTCTCTTCTTCTGGCTTTTCCAAAAGTACGAGCGGGTGTGCTGAGTGGTAGCACTTCCAGCAACAGAAACCTGAAGGCCTCCCTGTTGGGTAATTTTCGTATGGCAACCATCTACCGCAATGTACGTATAAGCAATGATTGGATTTATCGCGTTCCATGGTTTTGGTTTTTGGTTCAAAACAACACTATGCCACTATAATTGTAGCACTAGAACTAAGTTTGGAAAGAAAGTTATGAACTTTTATTGAAATGTTTACAATCAGATATTTGCATTAAAGATAAACAAAAAAGCGAGCTAAGTCTTACTTAGCTCGCGCGCCTCATTTTCAAGACTGAGACAGGTACATTGTGGTACAGTTTTGGGATTGTAACCTTGCCATTTGAACTGACGATTATTTCTCCATGTTTGCCGAGTCTTGCGTCGACAATTTCTTTCACCCCATCATACTCTTCCTTGAATGATTTGAGTGCTTTAGCTGGGTTTCTTTTGGCCATAGATTTGAACAGATTTACTGTAAAATATCACAAAAACTTACATAGTCAATAGTTATAATAATCATAAAAATGCTATAATAATTAAATGGCAAAAGAAGAAAAAAAATCTAATTACGGAGCAGAATCAATTACGATTCTTGAAGGCTTGGAACCTGTTCGTAAGCGTCCGGGGATGTACATTGGTACTACTGGTCCCGATGGATTCCATCATCTTGTAACAGAAATATTTGATAACTGTCGTGATGAAGCCATGGGTGGTTTTGCTAATGATGTTGAAATAGTTTTGCTTCCAAATAACAGGGTGCGAGTGACAGATAACGGACGAGGAATTCCAGTAGATATACATTCAAAGAGTAAAGTTTCTGCTCTAGAAACAATCATGACAACACTCCATGCAGGAGGTAAATTCGGTGGAGAAGGTTACAAAGTTTCTGGAGGTCTACACGGTGTGGGTGCATCAGTAGTGAACGCACTTTCTTCATATTGTAGAGTCGATGTATTCCGTGATGGCGGACATTTCTTTCAAGAATATTCACAAGGTAAAAGAAAGGCTGCAGTCAAGAAAATTGGTACTTCAAAACTGAATGGTACTGTGGTGACTTTCGAACCAGATGAGATAATTTTTGGTAAACAATCTTACGACTTTAAGAGAATAGTATCTCACATGCGCCAGCAAGCGTATTTGGTTAAAGGGATGAAGATTGCTGTTATTGATGCGACAGATTTAGAAAAAATGCCAGATGCAGAAGAAGTGCAATATTGGAGGGATCTTGATATAGATGCACACTCATATACATTCTATTTTGAGGGTGGGCTCGCATCACTTATAAGATTTAATAATCAAGTCCAGAAACCGATACACAAAAATATTTTTTATGTTGAGAAAAAAGTTGAGGGTGTAGAATCTGTTGAGATTGCACTTCAATATGTGGACGATATGTCATCTAGAATTACTGGATTTGCAAACAATATTTATAACCCAGAAGGAGGTACTCATATCACAGGATTCAAAACTGCTTTGACTAGAACTTTAAATACCTATGCTAAAAAAAGTAATGCAGTCAAAGATCAGGCCGATGCATTCACTGGAGATGATGTGCTAGAAGGTTTGACATGTGTGGTATCTGTTAAACTCCGCGAAATTCAGTTTGAAGGACAGACTAAGGCAAAACTTGGAAGTATGGAAGCGCAAGGTGCTGTGGCGACGGTCTTCGGGGAAGCTTTCTCAATGTTCTTAGAGGAAAACCCTGACGATGCAAAAGCAATCATAAACAAATCAATTCTCGCAATGCGTGCCCGTAAAGCCGCTAAGGCTGCGAAGGATTCAATTCTTCGTAAAGGTGCTCTAGAAGGAATGACTCTCCCAGGAAAACTTGCAGACTGTCAAAGTAAAGATGCGTCAGAATCAGAATTGTTTATTGTGGAGGGAGATTCTGCGGGAGGTACAGCAAAGACTGGGCGAGATAGACGTACACAAGCTATTTTGCCACTACGAGGTAAGATTTTGAATATAGAACGAGCACGTCTTGATAAAATGCTTGCATCAGAACAGATCACAAATCTTGTTGTAGCACTCGGTACTGCTATTGGTGATACATTTAATTTGGAAAAACTCAGATACCATAAAGTTATTATTGCTACAGATGCGGACGTGGACGGTGCTCACATCAGAACACTCCTTTTAACTCTATTCTACAGATACTTTAGACCTCTAATTGAAGGTGGATTTATTTATATTGCTCAACCGCCACTATATAAATTAAAGCACGGTAAAGAAATACATTATTTCTATTTAGAAGAAGAAAAGGATAAATTTCTTTCTGATAATAAACTACAAATAAATGAAACTTCTGATTCAGAGGTTGAAGGAGGTGGTGATACCACAGAACCGACCGAAGAAGAAAATGCAAAAGAAGAGGTCAAGAAAAGTAAAAAAGTTACTCTCCAGAGATATAAAGGTCTTGGAGAAATGAATGCTGAAGAGCTCGCAGAGACAACTATGGATGTTCATAATAGAATTCTAAGACAGGTGACTGTGGAGGATGCTGTGGCTGCAGATAGAGTGATTGATATCTTGATGGGTACTGACGTGCCTTCTCGAAAGTCATTTATTCAATCTAATGCGAAGATGGCGAGGTTGGATATCTAGTGGAAAGTAGAAAGTAGACCATTTCGCTAGTGGAGAGTGGTGATACAGGTTATAATTAAAATATGAAAAATAGGCAAAAGAATTTTTCAAGATTATTAAAAATAATAATGCTTATTTTATAATGAAAAAAGTAAGTTTTGTTTTTTTCTGTTTTTTTACGGTATTTGCGATAATTTCTATTTTTTTCTATTACAATCCACCTATTGACCAAGTGGTTGACGGAAGGACTTTTTCTTTCTTACCAATATTATTTTTAGGGCTTACTGTAAGTACAATTAATGGATTTTACCTACCAATTTTATGCATAGTTTTGGTATCGAGCCTCTTTGTGTCTTTTCAAACAATAAAATCATTTTCTGTGGTTCTCTTAACTTCTTTAATATTCGGTATCGGTTTCAGTTTATGGTTTGCAGCTTTTAATTTTGGCATTATTATAAGATTTACTGTTGCATTTTTAATATTAATTACAATCTTAGATTTACTTAGAAGGATATTCAATCGGATACCCGCCAGTATTCCATTCGTTCTATCGATATTTTTTTTATTTATTGGATTATATGCAAGCAATGTTGTTTATAGTGATATTGATCATGTACAACAAACCGCCCTCAATAGTATTTTCTTAAGTAACAATTTATCAACGATTGAATTAGAGGGTGGAACATATGATGTACAAAAAAATAAGCTTTATGGGTTGGATTTATGTGCTGGATTTATTAATAATGCATATACCAACATCTGTCAGGCGTCACTACTAAGGAGTGTTCAGGCTCAAGAGTATGTGATTGCGACAGATTCGGATAATATACCAAGTGATTATTGTGAAAATTATATTAGGACTGTAGATAATGGGTCAATTGAAAAATACTCTTTTAGATATTGGGGCGGATTGAATGCTTGTTATAAACATAGTGCCAAAACATTAGAGGATTGTGAGAAAATTGATACAAAACTAGAAAATTTTATAGACAAATGGGATTCTGATCCAAGTGATGATAGACTTCAATTTCAAGATTTGAAACAAACTTGCATCAATTTAATTAAAGGAGGAGGTACAGGGGCTGATTTGCATTGATTATATAACTTATGGGTAATTTATGGAAAAAATAAAAACTTTAAAGGAAGCGCAGAAGTTTGTTAAGGATTTTGCCAAGAAGAATGGGTGGAGGGATTTTCCAAATATTGATAAGTTCGATCATGTTCATGAGGAGCTCATAGAAATGTCTCGGACACTTCGCTACAAATCTGAAAAGGAGATGGTTGAATATATAAAATCAAATAAAGATATTTTTGAGGATGGAATAGGTGATACATTGTTTGCTCTAACTAGACTTTCAAATCAGCTTGGGATTGATATGGAAAAGTCACTGAATCTTGTGACCGGAAGGATTGTGGAGAAGTATAAGGGAAAGAGTAAGGAGCATAAAATTTCTAAAAAATAATATGAAGATACTAATTGTAGGAGCAGGAATCGGAGGGCTATCTCTTGCTGGGTTTTTAGAAAAAGAGGGAATTTCATACAAAATTGTAGAAAAGCAAAAAGATCAATCTCATCATGGATTTTCTTTGGGTATGTGGAGTAATGGTAGGAGAGTTTTGTCAAAACTTGGTATAGAAGAAAATTTTGACAAAGCTGGAGCGCCACTAAAAAAATTAAAAATATGTAATGGTAAGGGAAAGCTTTTGTTTTCATACAATTTATCCTCACTCTGTGCAAAGTACGGAGGGTATTTGCATATTCGTAGATCAGAATTGATAGACTGGCTCACTGGTATTTTGCCAAAAGGAAAAGTGAATTTTGGTATTTCTATTGAAAAAATAGAAGAAGAATCTGGTGGGATGAAAGTCACGTTTTCCGATGGCTCGCTAGAAATGTTTGATTTGGTTGTTGGTGCGGACGGTATGTCTTCTAAAGTAAGAGAGTTAGCTTTTGGTGGAGATTTTAGAAAATATACTAATTGGAGAGCGTGGTATATGTGGATAGACAAAAAATTTGTTGAACCACACTCTGTTATCAAGTATCTTGAGCCGAACGCATATTTAGTTACATTTGATGAACGAGACAGGGCACTAGCGGTTTTTGTGGCGCATGAAGATCATGCTCTTTGGGATAAAGAAGATGGGCGAATTGAACATTTGGAGAATCTGTTTAAAGGTGAAGTTAAAGTAGTGCCAGATATATTTGATAATCACGAATCTGGAGAATTAATGCCAACTGATCTAAGTGAAGTTCGAATGAAAACTACATATAAAAATGGGGTTGTTTTATTAGGGGATGCGGCTCACGGGTTTGAGCCGTTTGCTGGGATTGGGGGTGCCATGGCTCTTGAAGATTCATACATTTTGGCTGGAGAGTTATTTAAACAAAAAGATTTACTAACTGCTTTGTCTAATTATTCAAATAAAAGAGTGAAGAGGGTAGAAGAAGCTAGAAAAATAACAAGGAGAATGATGGCCTGGGCAACAATCAGTAATAGGTTTATGAGAAGAATTGTAAATTTTGCTCTACCATTTATTCCAAATAGTCTATTTATAAAGAGTTATTCCAAACTTTTTAATGAAGAATTGTAATTAAAACAGCACCGCGGCAAAGCCGCGGTGCTGTTTTAAATTGTATCTATTCTAAAATCTATAATCTTAAATCCATATTCTATCCGATCTAATTATCCACATCAATCTCTACAGAATCATCATTGTTGTTTTCGCTATTTTCGTTTACATCATCGTCAGAGTCAACTTCGATCACTATATCGTTTTCTCCAATTTCTGGATTATCAAATCCTATTGTGAATTGTCTGATTTCACCAGGAGCAAGAGAATTCTGATTATTTGATTCGAATGTTTCGTTATCTTCTGTTGGCATATCCACTGTGAATCTCCATCCACCAGTATAGCTACCGCCAATATTTTGAACTTCAAACCTCACTGCGATTGTATCGTTATTATCAGGAGAATTGTCGTAATAGAATTGGTTGTTACTTCCTAATATCCCAACATCTATAATTTTCACAACAAGATCGGCTTTACTTCCAGTACTATTGTAATTGCTTCCACCATTATAACTTCCGTTAAATGATACAGGGATACTTAGGGTATTATTTGACTGGTTGGAATCATAAGCACTCATTGTAATTTGCACATATTTACCATTTGGATCAAATGAATCAAAAGAGATGGTTAGTTCAAACTGATCCCCAGGATTTAAAGCAGGTTGAGCTCCAGAATTAAATACTTTATCAGAAACAGTTTTTGTGGGTAGGTTGGCTGTCAATGACCATGTACCAGAACGAGCTGTCCCAACGTTTGCAACATTAAATCTAACAGTTACTCTATCATTTTCTGCAAAAGAAGTTGTTTCTTGGAAACCTCCAGTAGAAGTTGTTCGTCCAATTTTGTATAAAGAAACTTTTAGATCTGCTGTACCTGTGTTAGTTGTACCAGTATAGGCACCTCCTGTACTAGTTTTAGTTGTACCAGTTGTTTTAGTAGTTGTGTCTGTAGTTGTAGCCTTTGTATTAGTTTGACCGTTATAATCAGGATTATACGTACCAGTTTCGACATATCCTTCGGGCAATACTGTTACAGATGTTGATCCGACATATTTTTGTGCACTTAATTCTTTGTCCCAGAATGTTACAGACATTGGAACATCGGTAGAGGTTTTGTTTGTTGTTTTAATTACAAATGAATAGCTGTTTTTATCACTTGGTAATGGGAATAATGTGTCACAAATCACTGGTCTTTGACCACCAATTGAGTTGTATAAAACTTCAATACCGGACACACATTTAAAAGTCCACATGTATGATCCATCGGTATCAGTTGTATTGTTTTTCCAATTTACTACAAGATTATCTCCACTTTTTACTTTGGCATTTGCAACGCTTACTGAGAGCTTATCCTTTGGACTAAATAGGGAGGTAAATGACACGTTCGCTGCACCAATAAGTTTTGGCACATATTTAACTATAGTTAAGGCGATAAAAAGAAGTATTAAAATAATACCTATTATTACAACGATACGCACAAAAAGATTGCTACTTTTTTCAGAAGTATCATCTTCATGGTTATGGTCTACATATATATTTTCTTCGTGTGACATAAAATTATTTTGTTACTTTTAGATTTATGCCTATATTATAGTACTTTCTGGTCTAAATGTCAATAGGTGATTTGACTACCACATTTTCGGTTGGTATAATATGAATTATATGAACAAAAACAAGACTTTTTTGACTAAGGACGAAAAGCACTTCATTTTATACTTTTTTGGCATTTTCCTACTCACCTTTTTGGCACTTTATTTTCTCGGATTGCTACCAAGTGAGATTTCTAATAATAAAGACAGTGCGCTTGATGATTTGCGCTTGAATGCCGTAGAAATGAGTAGTGGTGTGTCTAAAAATCCCCCTATAAAACAACAGGTTGTTAAGGAAGTTGGTGAGGAACCGGTCCGTATTGTAATTCCAGATGTTTCTATTGATGTGATTGTACAAAATCCAAATTCCACAGATGTGGTTGTTTTAGATGAGTATTTGCGCAAAGGGGTTGTGAGGTATCCTGAGTCCGCACTGCTTGGTGACGGTAATGTTCTGCTCTTTGGACACAGTACCAATTGGCAAGTTGTTCAAAATCAGGCATACAAGGCATTGAATGGAGTTGAGAAATTAAACAGGGGAGATTTAATATATGTTTATTCAAAAAACAGTAGATATACGTATTCTGTTATGAAAGTTACTTTGGTCAATGCGGAAGAAGAATTTGTGGATTTTTCTAGAAAAGAAAATATGATAACTATTTCAACATGTAATTCTTTTGGACAGAAGCAGGAGAGACATGTGGTGGAGGCGATATTCGAGAGCAAGACGAGCTTGTAAGCTTAGCGCTTAGGAGCTTAGAAGGGAAATACAAATCAGCACCGAGGCGAAGCCTCGGTGCTGTTTGATTTTGATCGATGACTAAGCTAGGATGATTCCATGTTCTTTGCTTGTCCCAAATGCAGTGCGCCGATTAATCGACATAACTACATTGATGGTTTTGTCTGCGATAACAATGTTGGTGGTAAAATGTGTGGTTACAAATCAAATGTGATCATTTTTTCTGAACCGCTTCCTGCGGGGATTTTTGGGCCTGAGTTTTTTCGGAAACTTATGGCATCTTCACCTCCTTCGCAGGAGCACACATCAACTCCAACCCCCGAAGCTTAGGCCTAGGGATTTTTTATTATTGAATACTTGTAAATTGAGACTTGAATAATTTACGAGAGTTTTAAACTCGAGTACCGATTTCCTCAACTAATTTATTTGTTACATCAGGAATACTTAATTCAAACTTTTCTGTTCTGCCTTCAAGTGTTACCATTTTACTTTCTACTTCCTTTTTACCGATAACTGCGATGTATGGAATCTTCGCAGTTTTTGCATTTCTAATCTTTTTACCGAATGAATCGTTTCCAAGATCTAATTCTGCACGGATATTGTTTTCCCTTAATGTATTCATCAATTCTGTTGCATATTCTATTTCGTTTTCACCGATTGGTACTATCTTTACTTGAGTAGGTGATAGCCAGAGAGGAAATGCACCTGCGTAGTGCTCAATAAGGATTGATATAAGTCTTTCGATTGATCCAGTCATTGCACAATGTATCATCACAACACGTTCTTTTTCACCTTTTTCATTTGTACAAAATAGATTAAAATTTTCAGGTTGTACGGAATCGAGCTGAATTGTTGCAACTTGCCATTCTCTGCCTAGTGAGTCTAGTGCCATAAAATCAAGTTTTGGCCCATAAAACGCAGCCTCACCTGGACCATCGATCCATTCTACGCCTTTGCTGTCTATAAAATTCCGTAGTATTGATTCTGTCTTATCCCATGTTTCTGGACTACCCATGTATTTTTCTGGCTTAGCCAAGTCCCTTCTTGATAGGCGGACTTTCAAATCAAAACCAAATGTTTTGTAAAATATTTGAATTATATCCCAAACATTTGATACTTCTCCCTCCACCTGGTCTTGTCTACAAAACACATGCGCGTCATCCTGGGTAATACAAAGCACTCGAGATAGTCCTGAGAGTTCTCCTGATTGCTCATCACGATAGACCATTGTTGTCTCGCAATATCTATGTGGCATGTCTCTGTAACTACGAGGTTCTGCATCAAATATTTGTGTATGGTGAGGGCAGTTCATTGGCTTCATAGCATAGATATGTTTCTCTCTTGTCTCTATTTTGAATAAGTCTTCAGAATATTTTGCCCAGTGTCCTGATGTTACATACAAATCTTTTTTTGTGATGTGGGGAATCGTAACCTTTTGATATCCAAAAGGTTTCCTAAGTTGCCATACATAATCATTTAAAACTTCGCGGAGCATTGTCCCTTTGGGAGTCCAGAGAGGTAATCCTGCGCCAACTAATTCTGAAAAAACAAATAGCCCCATTTCTTTACCAAGTTTTTTATGATCTCTCTTTTTTGCTTCCTCTATTTGTTTTTCGTACGCCTCCAACTCTTCTCTTGTATCAAATGCTAAGCCATAAATACGTGTAAGCATTTTGTTTTTTTCATCGCCTCGCCAATACGCTCCAGCGACACGTGATAGTTTGAATGAGTCAGGAGATATTTCCTTAGAAGGATTTTCAGAATGTCCTCCGCGACATAGATCTGTGAATCCTCCGCAAGTATACAGAGTTATTACTTCACCCTTTTTATTTATCTCTTCTATAAGTTCTGTTTTATATTGATTTCCTTTAAATATTTCTTTTGCTTCATCTATTGCTGCTACTACATGTGAGAATACTGTCCATTTAGATAAATTGGATTTCATAGATTTCTCTATTTTTTCAAGTTCTGCATCAGATATCTTTTCAGTTCCAAAATCAATATCATAATAGAATCCGTTATCGATAGCGGGCCCGAGTGTTAATTGTGAATTTGGATAATGTTCTAAAACCGCCTGAGCTAATAGGTGGGCGAGAGTGTGTCTTTTCTGCTCTAGTTTTTCGTTATTTTGCATTAGTATAGATTATCACAAAAATAGGCATAAAAAAACTACCTCAACATTGTGTTGGGTAGTGATCGATTCTTTGCTGAGGGATGGGTTGCGGTCAAACAACCGCAACCATTTGATTGAACATTTCCTCAACTTCCTCAAAAAGTTTTGTGCCCCTTTTGGAATTGGGGTACGGATCAATGATTACAGATTTCAGATCCATTTTTCTGAGTCGTTCCAGTACATTTGTTGACCAGTCTTGATGATTATCTAAACTGGAGCGATCAGAATTATCGACTCTACTTTGATCTCTGATTGCTTCAAGAACGTCTTGTCTTTCCTTTTCCCATTCACTTTTGGAAATTTTCCTTCCATCCAATACAACCGTGAACCACGGACAAGTTGGATCGCCAAATTGACTCAACACAAAGAGCAGTTTCATAGAATTTGAATGTTACTCATATTATTAGAAAAGTAAAGAAACCAAATAAAAATAGCACCAGTCCCGAAAGGTGGTGCTACAAGATGTTGTGAGCAGTTAGAATGCCAGGTAGATCTCCAATAAATACACAATTCGGATAGGAAACCCTAATCCTTGCTTTGACATCTGTTGCTTCAGCCGTCTGTCCAAATTCTTGCCTCAATTGATCGATGAATGCTTCAGTATGTCTCAGTGTCAATGCTGTTTCGATGTTGAGTGCGACAATGATTGTGTTGCCGCCGATTGATGTCTTGAAATGGGTAACTCCGGTTTTTCTACACATACTGCTATATTTCTACTCTTTTTAAAAATTTTGTCAAAATAGCACCGCGTTGCGCGCGGTGCTATCCCCATTGAATACTTGAAAATTGAAACCTGTCCGCCATCGGCTGAGCCCTCAGGCGATGACAGGCGGGCTTGAATACTTTTCTTATATTTCTCTCACTTTATTCGCCAAAATACTTATCGAATCATTCTTCATTGAAGCTGTACCTTCTATGGCTAAACATTTTTCACCACTAAACAATTGCTTAACGTCCGCATAAATTTTGGGAAATAGAACTATTTCAATGGTCCCAGAAAAGTCAGCAACTTTTACGAATGCCATCAGGTCTCCTTTCTTTGTTCTTATTTCTTTTATTTCTTCTGTCACTCCAATAACCATCTGATCTTGTCCATTTCTTGTTTTGGCCTTTATGTTTGCAATTGAAATTCCTTTAGCTTCCATTTTGGCTTTGAATTTATCCAAAGGGTGCCCAGAAATATACAATCCCAACAACTCTTTTTCCCATGAAAGTTTCTCATTCATTTCTGCTTCTTTGTATTTGTTCAGAACTAGAGTACCACCTCCACTTGTATTTCCGAATAGTGAATCTTGATTTTGAGGTCCTTTATTTATTTCTTTATTAAATTCTAAAAGCCCATCCATATTACCGAGTAGTTGTCCTCGTTCGCCAAATTCATCCATTGCTCCGCATTTAATTAATGCTTCTAGAGATTTTTTATTTAAACTTTTGTCTTTTATTCTCTCCAAAAATTCTATCAGAGTTTTAAACTTACCTCTTTCTTTTCTTTCATTTATTATTACATCCGCGATTCCTTCACCAAAGTTTTTGATTGTAGTAAGTCCAAATCTTATTTTGTCTCGCCCAGTTTCTTCATCGTGAATTACTGCAAATCCTTGGAAGCTCTCATTAACATCTGGTGGCAAAACATCAATCTTGGCTCTCTTACACTCTGCGACTGATTGTGCCACCTTCTCTACATCGCCACCCTCGTGCGTTAACACCTGACTCATATATTCGGCAGGGAAGTTGGCTTTGAGGTATGCTGTAATATACGCCACTCGTCCATAAGATACAGAGTGGGCTTTGTTGAATCCATAAGCAGCGAACGGTTCAATCCATGTCCATATTTGTTCTGCCTTTTTCTGACTCCAACCCGAATGCTCAATACAACCTTTAATAAATTTTTCTTTTTGGAGTGCCATTTCTTCTGGGATTTTTTTACCCACAGCTTTACGGAATTTATCCACTTCACCCCAAGAATATCCAGCGAGTTTGTTAGCCATCATTAAAAGGTCATCCTGATAGACTAGGATTCCATAAGTTTTTTTCAAAATATCTTCGAGTGCTGGATCAAGATATGAAATTTTAGATGGATCATGTTTACGTGCAATATATTCAGGAATGAATTGGATTGGTCCTGGACGGTAGAGCGCCACCATCGCGTTGATATCGTGGATTGAAGTTGGTTTCAAATCAATCAAAAATTTAGTCATACCTTCACCGTTAAGCTGAAACACGTCTGATGTCTCACCGCGGGCGAGCATTTCAAAAGTTTTTTTATCATCAATCGGAATAGTATCGTAATCAATCTTCACCTCTTTTAGTTTTTCTACTAATCTGATTGTATCAGAAATAATAGACAGGTTTTTTAGTCCCAAGAAGTCGAATTTTAAAAGACCAGCATTATTTTCATCAATAGAATACATATCATATTGAGTGATTATTTTACCTTCACCTTTTGGATCAAACTGTAGTGGTACGATATCAATAAGTGGGACAGGGGATATAACAACTCCGGCAGCGTGTACACCAATGTGTCTGGCACAGCCTTCAATCTTTTTTGCCATGTCTATTATTTTTTTTGTATCTTCCTCTTTTTTATATGCAACACCTAGCTCTGGGTTTTCGGTCAGCGCTTTTTCTATTGTCATCGGGAATCCTTGAGAACCCATTGGAATCATTTTAGAAATTCTATCTCCAGTCGCCACTTCATATCCGAGAGCGCGAGCAATGTCTCTTACTGATCCACGCGCTGCCATAGTACCGAATGTTCCGATTTGAGCCACTTTATCATCACCATATTTTTGTTTTGTATAGGCTACCATTTCATCTCGTCTATCATCGGCAAAGTCCATATCAATATCAGGTGCGGATGGTCTATCGGGGTTTAGGAATCTTTCAAAAGGAATTTCATATTCAAGTGGGTCAATATTTGTAATACCTGCAAGATATGTGACAAGGGATCCAGAAACAGAACCTCTAATATTTGAGAGTATATGATTCTCGTGTGCGAATTTGAGTAGGTCGGCCACTACTAGAAAGTATGGTGCATAGCCTTTGGTTTTGATAACAGAGAGTTCGTATTCTGCACGAGTAATTGTCGCATCATTTTTTTCAAGTCCTCGTCTTTCAAATCCTTCATAGACAATTTTTTTAAGTTCATCATCTGCCGTAACTCCTTCGGGCAGATCTATGGTAGGGAACATCCATTTGCCGAGAGGAATTTCAAGATTACATTTATCAACAATCTTTTGGACATTCTCAAGTGCCTCGGGAATATTTTTGAATAATTTATCCGCTTCTTCTTGTGAAATAAAAGAGAAATCACCCTCGTCATCATCTGGCATTCTTTCTCCAAAAGATTTTTGGACTGCCATAAGTGTTGTGCGAGCTCTCTTCTCATCTTTTTCTAAGTAATAAACATCGTGGGAGGCAACTATTGGAACATTCATTTCTTTAGCAAATCTTACTAGTCTGTCAGATAATTCTATTTGATCTTCAATTTCTGGATGCCTAGTTATCTCGATATAAAAATCTTCGCCAAAATTTTTTTTGTAAAATTCTGCCCATTCACGAGCCGAGTCTTCATTAGTGTTTCGAATTGATTGTGCTATCTCACCACTGAATGACGGAGTAATGGCGATAAGTCCATCTCTATATTTTTCTATTAATTCCTTGTCTATTCTCGGTTTGTAATAAAATCCTTCGGTGTGAGAATATGTGACGAGTTTAATCAGGTTTTTGTAGCCTTCCATATTTTTAGCGAGTAATACCAGTCGGGTACGACGATTGTCTATTCTCGGCTCACGATCGAGTCTTGTGCGTGCAGCGACATAAAAATCCACTCCAATAATTGGTTTGATATCATTGTCTTTACATTCTTTGAAAAAATCTATAACCCCATACATGTTGCCAGCATCTGTTAGTGCCAGAGCGTTCATATTGCATTTGACAGCTTTTTCAATGAGGTTTGGAATTTTAGGTAGAGCTTGGAGTAAGCTGTAATGACTGTGTGTATGTAAATGGATGAATTTGGACATAATTATATTATAAAGCTTTTAGCTTAGAGCTGTTAGCTTTCAGCTTTTTTAAATTATGGTCTAGTTTGACTTTTATAAACTCAAGGGTACTATGAGATTTAGTTATGAATGAAGACGATGATCTTACACCAGAACAACGTGAGAAAGCGAACGCTTTGTATCACAAAAACCACTGTACCCAAGTCCATCAAAAAGTCGGTTTGTTGTTGAGAATTGATCCAAAAGCAAGAATTCCTCAGTTTCGTGAGGATGATTCGCTTGAAGACAGGCTCAGGTTGATGGAATTTATGGTTTTTCGATGGGATGGTTCTTGTTAGTCACCACTTTGCAATTCGTTGCAATAGTGGTTTTTTTATCCAGCACTAAATTTTCTTCCAGAAAAATTTAGTGCTGGATTTATTGGACAAGATAGTTATTTTGGGTTATTTTATTTGAGGCAACTGCCGAACCAACAACAATCCACACCAGCATGAGCACACGAGCTTCTTCAGGACAATTTGTTCCTTCAACATCACAATCACAACCATTTGAGCCAGTCACTTTGGAAATTTTCGGCAATGGAAATTGCTGCGAAAACAGAAGGAGAACTTCTTCTGATTGTTGGGTCAATCCCGATTCAGCACCAGTGGCAGTAGCCAAGAATTGTCTTGGTGATTGGAATGTGGGAGGATGATCCTTCCCAAGTCCTAGTGATGTATAATATCTCTACCAGCGCTCGTTGCTGTTAGAGATTTTTTTTATGGCAAATTTTGATTACATCATTGGAATAGATGAAGCTGGACGAGGACCGCTTGCGGGACCTGTGTCTATTGGACTGTGTATTGTGCCGGCCGATTTTGATTTTAAAGTTTTTGAAAATCTGAAGGATAGTAAGAAATTAAGTGAAAAAAGAAGAGTTGAAATTTTAAAACAGATGCGAGAGATGCAAAAAGAAAAAGTTTTGAATTTTTCTGTGGCTCTTGTATCAAACAAAATAATTGATGAAAAAGGAATAGTTTTTGCAATAACTTCAGGAATTAACGGACTTCTGAATAAAATTAAAGTAGATAAAAATAAAGTTAAAATATTACTTGATGGGGGACTTGTGGCACCCGAAGAATTTGTCTATCAAGAAACAATAATAAAAGGAGATGAAAAGGAGGGTGTAATATCTCTGGCATCAATTGTCGCCAAAGTTACTCGTGATGAGTATATGACCAAACTCGCTCCAGATTACGCTGAGTATGGATTTGAGATTCATAAGGGTTATGGGACGAAAAAACATATTGAAGCAATAAAAAAGAGTGGTCTGTCTATTGTTCACAGAAGAAGTTTTTGTAAAAATTTCTAAATTGACATTAATCATGGTCAGTACTATTCTGATTCGTAGAAAGGTGTCCTAAAAGTGCCTAGTAAAAAATGCTAGCCGCTTCATGCATTCCGTGTGAAGTTAATGGGACGTTCTTCAAGATGATACCAAACAGAGAAACGATAGTGATTTGGGGGAGGCATACTCCTCTTCGGTTGAGAACTGTCATTGATGAGACCGATTCGTATTTTGGACATGAGCCTCATCTGGTGTCAGTCAAGATTTCCAGAGATTCTGATTATGAGGATGTGGAGGTTGGACTTCATTTCCAAACTTTCCAGAATGGGAGGCTTCAGGATCTGCCAGGTGACAGGGGCGATGCCAATAGTCAGACCACAAACAAACTCTACCCTATTTGTGAAAAACTTGGTTTGAAGTGGGTGGGGAATTCAGTTTTTCAAAACGAAATCAAGTTGTTCAGGTTCGGTATACACGGACGCAATCTTTCGTTCACGGAACAGGCGGTTCTCCTGGTACGTAAACTTGATCCACTGCTCGTGCGTCCAGAATATCAAGGTGAATGGATCAATACTGGAGAAGTCTTTCAGGAACCTTATGTCGTGACCCATGAACACGGGCGTGAGCCATATTTTAAGTGGCTTCTTCGCAAACAGATGGAAACTCCTGTTGAAGAGGTTTGATTTTGTTCAGTCAGTCGCTGACTCGTCCTTCTAGGATGAGTCAGTTTTTTAATAATTAATTGCACCGCGGCAAAGCCGCGGTGCAATTGAATTTTTACTTAATACTTGATACATAATACTTAATACTTTCCCCGCAATTTGTCTTTTTCTCACATATAGTATATAGTAATACACATTATGGTAATACGAATGAGACATACCCGTTCTCACACGGGCAATAGACGAAGTCATCACGCGCTAAAAGCAAATGCTTTAACTCTGTGCGATAGTTGTGGACAACCAAAGCTACCTCACAAAATCTGTGCTAATTGCGGTAATTTTAAAGGTAAAAAGATTGCATCAGTAACAAAAAAGTTGGACAAGAAGATTAAAAGAGTAGAGGGTAAAAATAAATCGAAAAAATAATTTAAGTTTTTGTAGGTTAGGCGTTCTTTAATTTTATGGCAAATAGACATCTATCAAGGTCAGTTGTGATGCAAACACTCTTTGAGTGGGATTTCAACGGCAAGAAAAATAACGATTTGTCAGATTCTTTAAAAAGAAACGAAGAAGAATTTGCAACTGGTGTGGGTGATGATCCTTTTATGCACAAGCTAGCAGAAGGGATTTTAAGGAAGTATTCTGATTTAGATAAGATAATAAGTAAGGCGGCTCCTGATTGGCCGATAGAAAAGATTGCGACTATTGATCGCAATATTTTGCGTATTGGATTATTCGAACTTCTGTTTGGGGATAAATTAGAGGTACCACCGAAAGTTGCCATCAATGAGGCAATTGAACTTGCTAAAACTTATGGTGGGGAAAACTCAGGTAAGTTTATAAACGGAGTATTAGGCGCTGTGTACAAGGAGCTCGGGGAGCCTGGTAAGGATCAACAAACTAGACCAAAAAGAATGGATGATATTCCATTTGAAAATTTACCAATTGAGAGATTGGTTGGTGCTGTAGTTTATGCTAGAGAAGGTAATGATATTTATCTTGCACTAGTTCATGATGTGTTCGGTAGATGGACTCTTTCTAAGGGACATAATAAAGAAGATGAGTCTGATGAAGATGCTGTAGTGAGAAAAGTGAAAGAAGAAATTGGAATTGATGTTAATCCAAAAGATAAGTTGGGTAGCAACGAATATGTAGCTACTTATCCAGAAAAAGGTAAAGTGCGCAAGCAAGTTTCTTATTATTTAGCTGAATCAACATATACCGACTTGAAGTTGGGTGTGTCAGGAGGGTTAGATGATGCAAGATGGTTCAAGGTATCTCAAATACTTGACCTTAATTTCTATGATGATATATTGCC
>CAZOAK010000008.1:25933-28916 GCA_964577785.1 uncultured Candidatus Saccharibacteria bacterium
TGGATAGATGCTAAAAGTTTCTTTCAAGAAAAAGCTCAAGAAAAAACAGGAATCACTCCAATGTATAAAACATTAAAGGAATTCGGTCCTGATCATGACAAGGAATTCACAGTAGGATTATATTTAAATGAATTATTAGTTTCTGAAGGTAAAGGTAAGAGCAAGCAAGAAGCAGAACAAGATGCTGCGAGAAATGGGCTTCATGCGAGGAAGTGGTAGTTGAAATACAGCTTAGAAGCTAATAAGCTTAGGAGCTTGGAAGGTAAATACAAAGCAACTCAGCATCGTGGCAAAGCCGCGGTGCTGAATTATTTAAAAAATAAAAAATCACCAGCATTTTGAGATTTTGGTGATTGGGGAACTCACATTTGGGAATCACACCTCTCCGTCTTCAAAAAGGTACCATTCATCATGTCCTCGACTTCCGAGAAAATACCTCGTAGGTAAATCCTCGATTTCTCTTTTTGAGAGGATGCTGAACCTGTGTTGCTTGGCAGCTTCTTCAGCTGTTTCGGCTTTGATTACTGTGACATCTAGAGGATATCCTCCTCTTAGCTGGATAAGAACAAACATTTTCATATTGTGGTTAATACTAGGATCATTACATTTAATGTCAAATGATCCGTTGCGCGGTGCTGAATTTTTTAAAATAAAAAAAGCGACATCGTGAAATGTCGCTGTGAATTATGTACCTTTGTTTTCGTCAGGTACCGAGGTGTCTTTTCAAATCAGCAATTGATTCTAGTGTGAGTGAATGAAGTGTCCAATCGTCGATTCGATTTCCATTTCTCTTTCGTACCACCCAAGAGGTCTTGGTAGCCACGTGTTCAATCTCCAAGCCCAGCAATTTTGCTGCTTCGCCCGCATTTTCGGCTTGTAACTCACTGCTACCGAAGATTCTTTGCTGACCTTGCCATCCTCTATTTAACAGAACAAATGTTTGCATATTTTCAATCTTACTCACATTACATTTGCTGTCAAATTTGCTATAATATTTGTTAATAATAGGAATGTATCCCGTTAGAAAAAACTGAGCAGTTTTTACAAAAGAGCTATACATGACTACGATGAAGCAAGTTTTACAAAATCATTATCAACTACTTAATTTTTTCTAACGGGATGTATTTAAAGTCTTTAGAAATAAACGGTTTCAAATCTTTTGGCAAAAAGAGTATTTTGGAGTTTAAGACTCCGATCACATCAATCGTTGGTCCGAATGGTAGTGGTAAAAGTAACGTGGCAGAAGCATTTAGATTTGTGCTCGGAGAACAGTCTATAAAAAGTATGCGTGGTAAGCGTGGAGAGGATTTGATTTTCAACGGCTCAACAGATGCTGGACGAGCGAATCGCGCAGGAGTGAAACTTATTTTTGACAACAGCAAAAAACTTTTGAATATTGATTTTGAAGAAGTTTCTATTGAGCGCGTAGTATTTCGCGACGGAGTAAACGAATATTTTATTAATGGCAGTAAGGTTCGTTTGAAAGATATTTCTGAACTTCTGGCACAAGCTCATATTGGTTCGACAGGACACCATATCATTTCTCAAGGTGAAGCAGATAGAATTCTACATAGTAATCCAAAAGAACGCCGTGAGATGATAGAGGACGCGCTAGGTATTAAAGTCTATCAATACAAAATAGAAGAAAGTTCAAGGAAATTAGAAAAGACAGAAGAAAATATAAAACAAGTAGAATCACTAAGGCGAGAAATCGCTCCGCATTTGAGATTTCTAAAAAAACAAGTAGAAAAATTAGAGAAAGCCCGTGAACTTAAAGATGAGCTAGTTAGATTTGCTCGTGAGTATTTCAAGAGAGAGGAAATATATGTTCATAAAACAAAACTTGCAATTAAAGATGAAAAATCCGCACCCGAAAAGGAGCTCGCAGAATTGGATAATAATCTTTTAGAAGCTCGAAGAATGGTAGAAGCAGGACTTAAGGATAAAGAGGTTACACCAGAAATTCTAACTATTGAATCCAATCTTCATAATATAAGAAATAAAAAAGATGATCTCACTAAGGATTTAGGACGATTAGAGGGTGAATTATCTTATGTTAAAAAGTCTATAGAAAGAGAAGAAAAACTAAGGCAGGAATTAGGAGATAAAATGGTGCCACTTTGGGAAGTGGAGACATTAGTTAATGATTCAAAGATTATTTTTGAAGAAGGTGATAGAGAGGGTACTGTTGATTCAATAAAAAAAGCGTTTGCAAAAATCAGGGAGGTTTTTGCTAAATTTGTACATAAACATAAACAATCTGAAAGTAATAGTACTTTAGATGATTTACATAAAGAGGTTGTACAAATAAATAATAAAATAAAACATACTGAAGATAATTTAAAGGAAGCTAGGTCAGAAGAACAAAGATTAATTTCTGACTATGAGTCAAAGCGTAATGAGTTTGAGAAAGCAAAGGATGAAACTCGTGAGGCAGAAAAAGAAATATTCAAAATAATTGCAAGACAAAACGAGGTTAGAGGAACTCTGGATAGAATAAAGTCTCGCGAAAGAGAGATTGGTTTTGATGAAGAAACTTTGGCGAGTGATATGAAGGATATAAGTGCCTTGGCAGGACTCGAAGTATTACATTTCAATGATTTAGAGATATCAAATGATCATGAAGAAAGAAGTACTCAGCATGATAGACATAAACATTTGGAGAGATTAAAAATCCGTCTTGAAGAAACTGGTGTTTCTGGGGGTGATGATGTTTTGAAGGAACACAATGAAACAGAAGAGAGGGATATGTTCTTGGCAAAGGAGCTAAATGATTTGGAAACTGCATCTATTGATCTCAAAAACATGATTAAGGATCTTGGGGAGAGATTGAACATTGAATTCCGTGAGGGTGTGGCTAAAATTAATAGCACATTTGGTAAATACTTTGCTTTGATGTTTGGAGGCGGACATGCGAGTTTGAAACTTATAAGGCCAGAACGACGACGAAAGAATGATGAATCTGATGAGCTTTCTCTAGAAA
>CAZOAK010000009.1:0-14241 GCA_964577785.1 uncultured Candidatus Saccharibacteria bacterium
GGTGCGGGACGGGAGAATCGAACTCCCACCAAAAGTTTGGAAAACTCTTATTCTACCATTAAACTAGTCCCGCTTATTTAACTCTCAAAGTAACAACAGAGTCACTATAGCAAATATCTGAGTTAATTTCAACAAAAGAAATTCTTTCAATTTAGAGATATAATAGGAGTCAATGGATGTAGAACTGGCCAAATCAATAGTGGGGATTTTAGTACCAATAATGTCATTTCTTGGATGGAATACTTCTGAGTACATAAATTTCTTGCCCAAAGAAATTAGACAAGAAATAATAACTGATGAGCAAACAGAAAATATAAAACTAGAACCTATAGAAACAACAAAAGAAACCGAAGTTAAACCGAGTCCAAAAATTGTAACCAAAACAATAGAGCCAAAAAAGACAGCTCCGAAAGTTACAGTAGTCGAAACTAAAAAGCCGACAGAAACTCCAGTCACGAAACAACCAACATATTACCCGGCACCCGTAGTTTCAAAACCAACTGAAACTCCAAAAGTTCAAACACCTGCAGTGATTGTAACTCCGACACCTACTCCAGCTCCAGTCGTAAAAACAGAAACTCCAAAAGAAAAAATTAATCTGAGTACCGAAGAAAAAATTCGTCAGTCGACAGTAAATATTTTATGCTCTCGAATTTTTGGAAACACAATTCAAAAAACTACAGGGAGCGGAGTGGTAATAGATTCATCAGGAATTATTTTAACGAACGCTCACGTAGCAGAATATTTTCTACTCGCACAAAACGGAAACAACACAAATTGTTTTATCCGCACCGGCTCCCCTGCCACAAGTTCTTACAAAGCAAAATTAATTTATCTCCCAGAGATTTGGATAGAAAATAATAAAAATAATTTATCATTGCAAACTCTCACGGGTACCGGGGAGAATGATTACGCACTACTTTTAATTACAGAGAGAGTGAGCAACAGTGCTCCGGATGCACCGCTAGTCTCCCTCGATATATCAAGTGACAATGTTGTCAAAAACCAGAAAATATTTCTAGCAGGATACCCTGCAGGATTTAGTGATGTGAGAATTTTAGACAGTGCACTCTACTCCCTAGTTAAACCGAGCGAGGTGACAAACATTGCAGGATTTGATGGTCGCAGTACCGATGTTATAAACAGCTCTCCAACCTCAATCGCAGAACATGGATCATCGGGAGGAGCTGTCACAACAAATGATGGAGACTTAACCGCGCTTATTGTCGCAACAACAGTAGATAATTATTCCGGTAAGAAAAATATTCAAGCCATCACTCTCCCCTACATCAAAAAAAGTATTAAAAATAATTCAGGAAAAAGTTTTGATTATTTTCTAGATAACGCAAGTAGTGAAGTAATTAATTTTGAAAAAAATAATGTGAATTCTCTGACAAATATATTGTTGGGAAATTAGGGGCTCAGCTTTCAGGTTCCAGGTTACAGCTTAGAGCTTTTGGAAAACTAATTACCAAATGACCGCGCCTTTAGGCGCGGTGATTTTGTTTTAGATGAATATTTTTAGATGAATATCAAAAAGCTTCTAAGCTTCTTTCCTTCTAAGCTCTTGAGCATGTTTCACAGCTTTGATAGCAACGTCAAAATCATCTTCCACACTCATTTTATTTCTTTTCATGTAACCACATTTCACACATTCGTGAGTCAAAATATAATTATTTTTTTCTTTTTCTACACTGAGTAACTTCATCATACCAAGACAAGGTGATTTTCTGTCACCGGGGAATATATCTACATGCCTACTCCACAAACATTTCGGACAATGATTAGTGAAACCATTACCTGTTACACTTGCCCTACAGTGATCACAAATAAAATCTTCAACTTTTTTTATAAATTTTTGGGACATAACCTGATGATAATAAATATTAAAAAATAAGCAAATGTAATTTTATTATTAAAAACAGCACCGAACAAGTTCGGTGCTGATTGGGTTGATATTTTGTTTCCCTCGAAATAAATTCCGAGCCTTCATTCATGCAAGTTTTTTTATGCTCGCACAGCAACTTGATGAGAGAACGTTTTTCTGACCGCCATGCACATCGGCATATACAATCCAAAAAACGGACATTCACTCCCTGCACAGAAACCCTTTTGGCATGACTTCCAAAAATCTCCATGAAAAGAATTCCCCATCACATCCCTCACGAGCCGGCAGATTTTCCAAAAAGGGATTTGACTCCCCGGTGCACTGGGTGCTGATTCAGCACCACAGTACAATTGATTTGGAATTTCTTTCTCATGCAGATGCCAGTATGCTTCTGCTTTCGGCCAGTTGTGGACACCACCTTGCACACTCAGCTCTTCGACAGTGAATTTTGGTTTTTCACACATCATCACCTTGAGTTCTTGGATGCGAAGCGCACGAGCAACGTAAGTGAGATTGATATCATCTTTCTCACTCATGATTGCAAGATGCCCGTTCGGTTGCTTGATGATCATTATGTCCGGCTGATTCTGAATCTTCATTCGACGGCATGCGGTCGGAATGTAGTAGTTGAAATCCTCAAGCTCGATTGCGAGCATGGAATATTCAACTTCTCTTTCTCCGTCCCAGACACCGAAAGTTGACCAGAATTTTGGATTTTTCTTTTCCCTGTCAGCAACAATCATCCCCAGAGTTTTATCAATAGTCTCTCTGGATTCGATCATTGTTTTTTCTGCCAGTGCCATCCAGCGTTTTGCAACCCAATCACCGAAGTGATCAGTGATATTCTTCTTGGCGCGAGCGATGTCGAGAACTTTTGGTTGAACCACTTTTCCATTTGCTTTTTCAATTGCCTTTTTTAGAGCGTGGTATTCTGCGACATAAGCCCAGACACACCAATTGATGATGGTTTGAAAACCAACAGAATTTTTCAACCGGTGAATTTTTTTTAGCACCGAATGAATTGATGAACCAGATTTGGCACTGTGACGATCTTCACTTTTGACAGTTTCGATCATCAACGCAACCGCAGGGTCATCAAGGATTCCGATCTCGCGAGCAAAAATTTCCGCAGCACAAGTATCCCCGTACTCAGATGTCTCATGCTCGTCCAGCAGTTGTCTGCCGGTACCAATCGCAACGACGCGATCAGTGTCTTCTGGCGCAAGCTCGAACGCTTGACCAAGTGACCATAGCTCGATCTTTGCCCGAGAAAATCCCGGAAACCGAGCATCAACTTTTTTCCTGAAAATCCGGCGAAATGCCAAGATGATCATTTCATCAGTATGAGGGTCCGAGTGGAACAAGAGTCTTTCCACACAGATTTTAATGGGCGGCAAAGCCGCGAGAGTATGCAGTGTCTTCATTTTATTTATCTCCTAAAGCGGAGTCTATTTTGGTTTGGTTTGGTTTGGTTTTGAGTTCTGAAGGCGTAGGAATTGCCAACAGAATCAAAAAAATAATTTGCATTACTTTTTTGATTCTATTGGCAAACAAAATATCAAAGAACTGAATCTTTAATATTATATATCATATTTGACATAAAGTCAATCAAGTGTTTGTTGAAAAACTACTTAAAATTTAGATTTAAAACCTTGCTTTATTAGCCCCACAACTTTGTCATGAGGTATTTTTGTTGGAGGAATATCCATGGCAGTGAGACTTCCATTAAACCCGCAATCCTTAGTATGAAATAGATACCATGGAACATTGGCGACAGTCCCCTCTCCACTTAAAATATTTTTATCTTTTATTTTTATCTCACTATCCCTATAGTGCTGTTCTGCCATTCTAAGTAGAATAAAAGAATTAGTTAAATTTAAATTTCTTTTTTGATATGTAAATATTGCAACATTACCCTTTGTACTGAATTGAATTATGAGTTGCATTTTATTACTTCTCGCTACCTTATTCATTTCTTCATTATCTGAAGTTATAACCGCCATATCTATTGGCATTCCATCATTTGCCATAAATCTTTCAACCTTGGCATTATTTTTAAATTCATTCATTGCAAGTTTGTATTGATCGTCCTGATATTTTATTGCAACATTCAAAAAGCTGTTCCACCATTCAAGATCATCGAAACCATTTTTCTGAAATGAATTTATAGCGGAAATAAGTGTTGGAGGAATTTCTTGAACCACTTCCCCATTTTCAATTTTATTTTTATCAGACAAATACTCAGCATAATATGCATCTATCGCCCATCTTGAAACTCCTTCCGGATCATTCTTATAGGCAGAATGTAATATTTTTATATATACAGATAGTGCATCCCTATCTTTACTTCCAGATAAATCCTCCTGCTTAACAAAAAATAGAATTCTCTGGAGTGCAGGATCTTTGCTTATTCCTAAATATTTTGCAACAAGTGTTGTACAGCACTCATTACTTACTCTTTCCTTTTGACTTGTCGCATGCTCATCAAAATCCCCTCCCCCACATCCAAGGAAAATTGTATCAGGAAAGTCTTTAGCGGTCTGACCATTCGGTAGTTCCCCTGTTGTTAAGAAACTAACTTCAGCAGTAGTTACTCCTGGGAATTTTTCTTTCCCCTGAGGAAACTTTTTGAGAAGCATTAAAGCCACAAGTTCGTCTGCGTGCGGTCGATTGTGAGTTATTATTTTAGTTATCATTAAAAATATTATCTCATATTTTCTAGCATTTGCCTCACTCTTTCAAAAAACACAAAATATGCTAAACTCTCTAAGTAATCAACGGGGCGTAGTGTAACGGCCCGCCTGTCATCGACTGATGTCTTCAGACGATGGCGGACAGGTAGCATAAATGCTTTGGGGTTTTGTTCATCAAATTGATTGTTTATTTTTTATAGCGTGCCTAATAACGGGACGTAGTGTAACGGTAGCATAAATGCTTTGGGAGCATTCAGTCCGGGTTCAAATCCCGGCGTCCCGAAGAAATCTAGGCACGCTATAAAAAATAAGTAATTTATGAACAAAACCAGATGTGCGGGGCACATTTGTGGCTCGGAGAGATTCAGTCACCAAACTCTTGAAGTCATCCCCTACCTTCCAAAATCTGGTTCGGGAGTACCCTCACTCTCGCCTCTTTGGTAACTTTGTCCATATACACGATCAAAACGTCAAATTGCCAATCCATGCTCTTATATTTAAATTGAGACAGGAAAACCTCAATTACCTTGCCCAGCTTCTTTAGTTTGCTGGAATGGACGTTGTCTTCTGGCCTCAGCCTTTCACGTGTAACGTTACTCAGGTCTATCGAGACACTCTTAACCTCAATAAAGTGAAGCTTGTCACCTTTCTTGCAGACAATATCTACCTCCCCGTATGGCTTCCAGTAGTTTTTCTCAATTATTGAATACCCTTTACCCCTTAAAAACCTTTCTGCTATATCCTCTCCTAACTTTCCAGTCTTATTTCCTATCATTATTAATAGTGTCCTTTATAAAGGACATATGTCTTTTATCATTCAAAATGGCTTTGACGTAACCGTCTAATCCTTCAATCTCCAGCATTTCCTCAGGATTAAGCCACTTATGCTCAGTATGCTCATCACTTAGTGTAACCTCAGAACCTGTTCCACGGGAAACATAAGTTAATCTTACTACATGCAAATCTGGCTTAATTATATCTTGAGCAGTCAGTAATACGGGGTTCCCTATTGTCAGACCTGTCTCCTCGGCTATTTCCCTATTCAAATTAGTTATCAAGTCTGATTCAGAATCTATTCTGCCACCTGGAATATCCCATGGATTGTTGACAGTCGGATACTTAGACAAATTACGCTTAAGTAATAGTATTTGTCCTGCCTCATTGTAGATAAATGACTTAACCCCGACTTGTAGTTTAATAGTTTGGTTCACGTGTAACATTATATCAGGCAATAGCTAGTAATCAAACTCTATCTAGCCATTAAGTCATATTTCATGCCTGCCCGCAAAGCCTTGTTTTATGATATGCAGTAGTGAATTACTATCAAAACATTGTTTCATGTGAAAGTGTAACCTAGATACATTTGCAAGGCAGACGGGTGACACGTCTATCTTAGTGTTTCTTATGAAACGTTTTAACTGTTTATAAGTCAATTTCAGTGACTTATTCTAAAAATCCTTATAAAATAAGGGGATTCTGCTAAAAGCCAATTTTTTTGACCTTGACTTTGAACAAGTCTTATAAACATATCCACTGAGTTATCCACAGTTTGTTGAAAAATAAAGGTATTTTCTGGGGATATTTAGGGGTAAAGGACAGGGGAGAATCTCTCCTTACAGGAGCGACGAAGCGATGTATAGGAAATGAGGGATTGGTACGAATAGGGCAAGGGAATCGGTCACGGATATTTTAATGCAAAAATTAGCAGGGGAATCTCTCCTTACAGGAGCAGTGCCCGATTGGAGATTTTATTTCGTACCTCATAAAATCTTCCTTACAGGAACTGTACACCTTTTGGATTGAGTACAATCTCAAAAGGTCTTGCGGTGTTCCAAGTATTCACACCTCACCCAATCGGGCTTCGATTCCCCCAAGAAAGCGCCCCACGCTTTCATGCCCGCACACTATTAAAAAATACACAGATGTCTGTGTATTTTTTAATAGTGTGCGGGCAGGGGGAATCGAACCCCCGTCTCATCCTTGGCAAGGACGTGTTCTACCACTAAACCATGCTCGCGATGGGGATATTATATATTAAGATTGATTAAATTCAAATTGGATTTGGAGGGATATTCGAACCTTACAGGTTCAGTACCCCGATTGGATAATTTGTTTCGAAAACTCACAAATTATGCTCAATCGGGCTTCGAATCCCTCACGCAAGCGCCTCGAGAGGGAATTTCGGTCACAGATAATTTTGTACTCAAAATTTCCGCGACCCTGACTCCTTCGCCTTTGCGAAGTCCGTCTTTCGAATCCCTCTGGGTGCTACAAAAAAATATACTGCGTGAATTTATCAATTCACTCCATTATTTTTGTGCACCCAGAGGGATTCGAACCCCCAACAACCGCTTCGAAGGCGGGTATGATATCCATTTCACTATGGGTGCATCATACAAATCTAAGAATCTAGCCAAAAGCCAAAGATCCTTTGTATTTACAAATATACCTTTAAATTATGTAAAAGTAAAAAGGTATTGTAGAATTGAGGCATGATTAAAAGTGTACTGAAAATTCCAAAAGAAGTTACACATGTAACAGAAACCCTAGAAAACGCTGGTTTTGAAGCGTATTTGATAGGTGGATGTGTTAGAGACATGCTACTTGGTAGAAAACCAAAAGACTGGGATGTTACAACTAATGCCACACCAGAAGAGATTGTTCCTCTGTTTACAAACACATTTTACGAAAATGATTATGGAACTGTGGGTGTAGTTAATGAGGAGGAGGGGATTGATCCAACACTCAAAGTTGTGGAGGTAACTCCATATAGAATAGAAGGGAAGTATTCCAACAATCGTCATCCAGATGAGGTGAAATGGAGTAAAAATCTGCTAGATGACTTAGATAGACGAGATTTTACTGTAAATGCAATAGCGCTCAGAATCAAAGATGGGAAACCAGAGATAACAGACCCACATAATGGGCAAGAGGATTTAAAGGGAAGAGTCATTAAAACAGTAGGAAATCCTCACGAAAGATTCCGAGAAGACGGCCTTAGAATACTCAGAGCAGTACGAATTGCCTCTGACTTAGACTTCACAATTGATTCTGCTACTGAGAAAGCGATAGTGGAGGAGGGAAGTTTACTTAAAAACATCTCCGCAGAGAGGGTTCGGGATGAATTTTCAAAGATAATACAATCAGATAGACCAGCATTTGGGATAATGCTTTGTGAAAAAACACATATACTGCAATACTTTTTACCAGAACTACAGGAAGGAATAGGGTGTGGACAAAATCAAGCACACTCATTTGATGTATTTACACATTTAATGAAAACATTGGAGCATTCGGCCAAGAAGAATTATTCTTTTGAAGTTAGATTGGCTGCACTTTTCCATGATATAGGTAAGCCAGCAACCAAAAGACCTTCAACCAAAACAGATGAGCCAACATTTTATGGTCATGACGTAGTAGGGGCTAGAATGACTGAAAAAATACTGAATAGACTTAAGTTTCCTAAGAAAACTATAGATATGGTGGTTAAACTCGTGCGTTGGCATATGTTCTTCTCTGACACTGAGACCATAACCTTATCTGCGGTCCGTAGAATGGTGCGGAATGTAGGAGAGGAAAATATATGGTATCTGATGGATGTTCGCACCTGTGACCGTATAGGAACTGGTAGACCCAAAGAAAGTCCTTATAGACTGCGTGTATATCACGCAATGGTAGAAGAGGCGATGCGAAACCCAATTTCAGTAGCAACGCTTAAAATAAATGGCGCGAGGGTTATAGAGCTTACAAAAATACCGCCAAGTCCAAAGATAGGGCAGATATTACTTATTCTACTTGAAGAGGCTCTAGATAATGCAGAGATCAATACTGTCGAATACATGGAGAATAGGGCAGTAGAGCTCGCAAAACTAGATGAGAATGAATTAAAAATACTAGGAGAGAGGGCTAAGACAAAGAAGGAGGAGGCTGAGGAAAAGGAGATAGGGGAGATACGGAGTAAGCATCATGTTAAATAGATAAATTAGCTTAGAGGTTTCTACCGCTCACGGGTATCACTGCTGTAGTAGCTGTCAGCTTAAAATACAAAGAATACCGAACCCTCAGGTTCGGTATTCTTATTGAAAATTGATAATTGAATATTGATCAATTGTTGTCTTTTTACTAAAAGACAAATGTTATCCACAGTCTGTCCTTTACATGTCCTTTATAAAAAAATATAATAGTATCAGTCGCATAAATATTGTTTACAGATTTTGTTTATAGATTGTATCTCATCGATAAACAAAAGTTGTCTCAATTACTGTGCGAGAAAGTTCTTTGAGGTTAAGTAGATTGGTGTAACAAGAATTCTCTTGATAAAAGTAATGTTGCGATTTCTCAATTACACATCGCTTCAATTGAAGCACTATTTTTTAAGAAAAACGCTCAAAATCTTTTTTCTCGAAATTAATTGCAAACATCAAATCGAAAAACTCTCCTTCGTTACTTAGTTTGATAATACTAAGTAAAACAAAGGCCGTTTTTGAGGTAAAGAATTCAGACAAAGTGTCATAAATCATTATATTTGGCACAGCAATTGTAAGATCCTTACCGCAGATGCGGCCTTTTCCATTTCTTTAAATATTGAAAATAATAAATTTACTTCTACAAATTATTCCAAATCATCTCAAACATTGTTTTTTGTACACTTGCCAACTCTTCACTTTGAATCACTAAAGCAATTATTTTTTCCTTAAACGAACACATTGCTAATTTATTATTCCAAATAAATGTTATGCTAGATAAATTATTATTTTCAGACATCAATCTAACTTCTCGCAATTGTTCTGATCCAAGCCTTTGTCTTTCTCGCGCAAGAGATGTATCTCGTAGAATTACTTTGAGTGGAATAGATCTTTTGATACGCTCCTTTGTGAATTTTGGGAAATAATCTCCAACAGCAGTATAAATATCATCAATTGAACCAAAACTTGAAAGTTCTTTAGCCTCATCAAGTATTTCTTGTAGAACCAAACGTATTCCGTCTTCACCTTCATATAATCTTGAGACTGGGGAAGTATCACCTTTGTAGTACAGTGCTCCGAATTGCGGTAGAGCGTTTTCAAGAAGTGTCACCTTATCTTTCGCGAGACTAATTAATTTTTTTGGGTCTTCTGGGCTGAAATATCTGATATTTTTCTTCCTAAAGGTTGTGACAAATCCTTTTTCATGAAGAGATTCGAGCACAGCCTCGCAGGTAGAGCGAGCAAATCCAGACTTTTGGCTAATTTTTTGTATGGAAGCAGAACCAAGTTCAAGGCAAGCAAGATAAATAGTCGCGTGCATCTCTTTTAAACCATATTGCTCTAAAACCTTTTTTATCTGCATATTACTATTGATTTATCACAAATGCCGAAGTTTTCGGCGTTTTTTATACTCTAACATAACCATTGGAATAAGGCAAATTTGGAATTCGCACTAATTTCTGCCATTTTTATTGTCATTACTTGTCAAACTCTGTAAACTGTTGTGTAGAAAGTAAGGCCGAGTAGGGCACAAAGCCCGTTCCGCTAAAACCGGAATTTGAGAGGTCAAAACGACCAATCTTTACAAGACCAACCAATGTTCTATGAAAACTATTGTCAAAATCACCTTGAAAATTGTTACCTTCGTCTTCGCCGTAGCTTTTGTTGAATCCGTTGGTGTCTTGGGGCTCATTGGCTTCAAGGCTCTCTCCGTCACAAAGGAAAATGATAGGGATGGGGGATTGTTTTTGCTTTCTCTTAGTCTTTTTGCAAGCATGTTGGTTTCTGTAATACTTCTCAAAAATATTTTTGGTGGGAAGGAGGAGAAATAATGAACTCCAACCAAATCGAAAATCTCTGGAATATTTTTGAGAAAGAAATTTCTGGAAAGACTTTTGAAAAACTTCAGAGGAATTCGCTAGAGAGACTCGGAAAAGAGGGTACTGAGGGTGTCGAGAAATTCATTTCATCAGAGGTTTTGAGGAAGATTCAATCTGAAACCTTTAAAGCTGTCAAAGCAGACTTAGGGGATAAAATATTACTTCTTTCATCCGAACCTTCGAGATTCAAAATATTGTACCTGAAGTCTCTCATCCAACTTGGATCTGAAGTAAAGCGTAATCTAGCTTCAGAATTTCAAACTGAGCTCGAAGAGAAATTTAAGGATCATAGTAGGAAATATGATGTAGAAAAAGATATCCAACGAACTGAAGAGAAGATGCAAAAAGAACTTGAGGAAATCAGGCTCGAAACACTCTACATTGAAGCCTTCGATAAAAATCGCTTTGAGGAAGCCAGAACGTTTCTTCAGGCGATCAAACTCTCTCGAGTTAAAAGCTCTTTGGAGTTAAAGTTGGAGGCCATCTTTTGGAAGATGAATCTAGGAATTGCTTTGAGTGAGACAGAAATGTTTCTCAATGCAATTCTTGATTCAATTTGTCTTAGAGAAGAAATTGAGCAAAAAAAGCTTAAGGAATTTCTCAAAGAGGCAATTTTCAGACTCCTCACTCTTACAGCCTGCAAGAACCTTCACATCATTCCTTCTAAATTTGGAATACAGAAATCGGGATTGTCCGAATCATACCAAAGAACTTATTTTGAGGAACAAGCTTTGCTTTTTCTTCAAGGTACAGTCTCGGAAATTGTATCGGAGATTTTGGAGAATCCTGAACAGGATATTTCAAAAGTTTCTCTACGCATTCTTGAGGACAGAAGAATAAATTTCCTCAAGGCAAACCCGATGATAGATGACATTCGAGGAAGCAATTGATGTTGGTTCGATTAATCGGTTTAAGAGTCAACCGCAAAACTCTTACAAAGCACATGTCGAAAGACCTCTGTGCTTACTTTTATTCATCCAGCACTAAATTTTTTTCAAAAAAATTTAGTGCTGGATTTGTTTCTCTATATCTTGATCAATCCCTAATTCTTAATTCGTAATACTTAATTCCAGCAAGACTGGGCAATGATCTGAGCCCATAACTTCTGGGAGAATTTCTGCTTTTTTAATTTTTTTCTCTATTTTCTTTGAAGCGAAAAAATAATCTATTCTCCAACCAACATTACGAGCGCGCGCATTACTCCAATTACTCCACCAAGTATAGTTCTCGCCCTTTTTATTAAACATTCTAAATGTATCAACAAATCCCGCGTCTATTATTTTATCTATTCCTTCTCGCTCTTCTTTAGTAAATCCATGGTCACCTTCATTCGCTTCTGGATGAGTTAGATCAAGTGGAGTATGAGCAACATTTAAATCACCACAAAAAATAACTGGTTTTTTATCTTCAAGAGATTTACAGAAAGCTAAGAAAGCAGGATCCCATTGTTTGTGGCGAAGTGATAGACGACTCAAATCAGGTTTAGCATTTGGAGTATACACGTTTACTATAAAGAATTCTTTGAATTCTAAAGTCAAAACTCGTCCTTCAGAATTTGGATCGCCATAAGAATCAGAACCGAGTTTGAACTTCTTACAAATGTTTTGAGGAAATCCCAAAATGACACTGAGTGGTTTTGTCTTTGTAAAAATAGCTGTACCGCTATATCCCTTTTTTGTCGCAGAATTCCAATATTCTTCATAATCTGGAAGATCAATCTCGGCCTGCCCTCGTTCTGCTTTAGTCTCTTGAAGACAAATAATATCTGGTTTGTATTTGGAGACGAAAGGCAAAAAAAGTCCTTTTTTATGGACTGCGCGTATTCCGTTTACGTTCCAAGAGATTAACTTCATAAATGTATTATAGTGCAAAAAATATATTTATGCACAGCCATATATTGTCAAAGATAATTTAAGGAGTAATATATTCGCTTAGAGCTTGTTCATCACAATTTTGGACAGCTCCAATCAACAACAGACACCGATACCTATGATACCAAACATTATCAGCGAAACATCTGGCACAGCCTCACTTTTGGTGAGTGCATTCTGGGGACACCTCATCGGAGACACCGGCGCAAATTCGTACGATGTTCCAAAACCATTTCAAGCTTCGGCCAAAGGCGACTTGGACCAAGAACTCAAGCGGAAAATCGAGCGTCAATTCCACCTCTCAAAACTCACCGTTAGTGGTTCTGGTGACAAAATCACCTTCAGTCGAATGGATTACTGGAAGCGCAAAGCCGTGATCGAAGAGCAGGAATTTCAATGGGCGGCCTAGTCTGCACCAAGTCCAAAACCACAATCACCGTCCTGAAAAGGATTGGTGATTTTTTATTTAGTACTGATTTTTATATTCTCCCATTTACCTATTCGCGCGAATAGGTAAATGAATATAAACAGCACGGCGCCTTTGGTGCCGTGCATTTTTTGAATTTACTTTCTACTTCTAACTTTCTACTTTTTACTATGGTACTTCTTATGTATCTCCTTCAAATGCTGATCTGTAATATGTGTATAGATTTGAGTTGTAGCAATATTGGCATGTCCCAAAAGCATTTGAACGGAACGCAAATCTGCACCATTGCGTAAAAGATCTGTCGCGAAACAGTGACGAATAACGTGTGGAGTTACTTTTTTGGAAACCCCTGCTTTGATCGCATAATGTTTTACAATTCTTTCTATTGAGCGACTAGTTAAGGCACCACTTTCCTTTTTAGCTTTCTCTTTACCAACTTTCACAAATAATGCATCCTCCATATCTTTGCGTAAATTTAAATATGTTTTTAAATTACTTTTTGCACTATCCGAAATAAATACGACGCGCACCTTACCACCTTTACCTCGTATTGAGAGTTCGTCTTGATGTAGATCAATATCACGAGTCAGTGCACATAATTCCGATACTCGGAGTCCAGTAGAAAATAACAATTCTAAAATGGCTTTGCCTCTGGCTTTTGTTTCTGGATCTTTGTCGGTATCTGGCGCAGTAAAAATTCTTTGGAGTTCTTGTTCAGAAATTAGATCGAGTGATCTCTCACCAGTTTTAGCAAGCTCAATATAATCAGCAGGCAAAGTGGTTACACCTCGTTTAGCAATATATTTTAGAAACGCACGGAGAGCAATAAGATAATAATTCTGAGTTTTCTTTTTTAACGTATCTCCCGTCTTACGATTATTACCTGTAGACTGACGATTGAGCCACAGACGATATTCTCTGATGACTTCGGGAGTAATATCTTTAGGATTATTTTTTTTGAAGAAATCATTTAAAAACCTATCTAGATAGTGCTCGTAATTCTCAACAGTTTTGAGACTTCTGCCTTTTTCTATTTCTATATGTTCTAGGAATTGTCTTTTGAGTATATGAAGGTCGTTCATAACTTATATTGTATCAAATTATTTCACCCTCGCGGGTATCAACTGCTGTTGTTGCGACATGATCAACTTTCACAATTTATTAATTATGAGATATAATTAGTCTATGAATCACGAACATCCACCAACACCAGAAATAAGAGACGAAGTATTGACTGCTATTCAAGAATTAGCAGAGGAACAAAAAATTCACAATGAAACACCAGATCCAAAAGATGCTGATAGAATTGAGAAGATTAAAGAATTGAGAAAATTTTTGGAAGAAAGGGGTGTAAATCCTGATAATGTGGAAGTAAAACCAGAATTGCACGCCGAAGGCGCGCATGCAACCCATGATGAACATGAAAGCCATGGTCACGGCGAGGAAGCCAAGAAAGGACTTTTTAAAACAATTGTTGGAGGTATTAGTGGTGGAGGGATTGTAGGAGGAGGTATTTT
>CAZOAK010000009.1:14251-28728 GCA_964577785.1 uncultured Candidatus Saccharibacteria bacterium
AATACTACAGCAGCCAAAAGACTTAATAAACGTAATTTCATTTTTTATTTCTCCGTAAAAATATATAAGTAACCAAATAAGTAACCAATCAAGATATTAATTAATTCATTTTCGCAATTCAAGCTATTTTTAACATATTTTTTAAAATTTTTCTATATTCATCTTGTTCAATATCTTTAAATTTAGATAAAGTATGCTCATCCTTTTCCCATTTTCTTTTGATTAAAATTTTATGTATAGTTGGGGGTGGGGGTAATCGGATGAGTGGGGGTGGAGGAGGACACGGAGGTGGTGGGCACCATTAAAATACAGTTAGTAGTAAATAGTCATTAGTTCATAGTCAAAATGCATAGCACGGCACCTTTGGTGCCGTGCTTTTATATAAACTAATGACTATAGACTATCAACTTTCTATCCCTTGTATTCTAAGGTCTTTCGTGCTAATATTCTCCCATGATTACAAAAACAAAGAAAACTAAAGTAATTAAGGAATTACAGGTTCACGACAAAGACACTGGCTCTCCAGAGGTCCAGATTGGTATTCTAAGTAAGAGAATTGATGAGCTAGCAAGCCACCTTAAGACTCACAAGAAAGATAACCACTCAAGAAAAGGACTTTTACAGCTTGTAGCAAACAGACAATCACACATGAAATACCTACAGAAGAAAGATGCTAAGAGATACGCTACTGTGGTAAAAAAACTAGAACTTAAGAAAAAGACAGCGTAAACTCAAGTAAGTAGCAAATAATCAATAGTAAATAAAAGATACTGGCACAAAGTGTCAGTATCTTTTATTAATTATTTACTACTTACTATTCACTAAAATTGCTTGATTTTTATTTTTATGAAAGCTACACTTACTTCACCCTTCGGGGATTTTAATATTTGAAGCTGAAACCTAAAAACTCTCAGCTATAAGCTAATTTTTATATATGTCAGTAATTAAACACAAGGAACAGAGAGTAGGAGTTTTTATAGATACACAAAATCTTTATCACACAGCCAAAAACCTTTATCACGCAAGGGTTAATTTCGGTGCAGTACTTAAAGACGCAGTCGCAGGAAGAAATCTAATCCGTGCAATTGCTTATGTTATTACAACAGAAGCAGGGGACGAGAGAGCGTTTTTTGAAGCTTTGACTAAGATGGGGATTGAATCTAAAACTAAGGATCTACAGATATTTGCAGGAGGAAGCAAAAAAGCAGACTGGGACGTAGGGCTTGCTGTGGATGCGATAAAGATTGCACCAAAACTTGATGCGGTAATAATCGTGTCAGGGGATGGAGATTTTATACCACTTGTAGAATACCTACGAACAAACATGGGTTGCCAAGTAGAAGCAGCATCATTCGGTAAATCGACGTCTTCTAAACTTAAAGAAGCTGTGGATGATTTCATTGATCTAGATGAAAACCCTAGGAAATATCTATTGGGGCAAGCTGGAGGAGGGCAGAGAGGTGGAGGAAGGGGAAAGCCTCAAGACAATAGTGATTTAGCAGAGATGTTAAAGGAGGCGGGGGAAGAGCTGTAAAAGTATACAAGTCTCAAGTAATCAATTTTCAAGTAAACACAAATAGCACCGCAACTTTGTTGCGGTGCTATTTGCATTTAAAGCTTTTAAGCTCTCAAGCCTTAAGCTTCCAAGCCTTGACTTCATTGACAAAAGAATGAATTAACATAGTATTCAAATCGGATTGGTTGTCGGACCGCCACAGGAAACTTCAAAAGGGGTGCGTTCGAGCCGAAAGCTCATCGACATCAGAAACCCGAAAGGTTTTAGTTAATTCCTGCAACAAAAAATACACTGGAGAAACCGACATTTCTCGAAAACACGACAATGAAAGAATACGAAACGAAAGTAATGTTCACACCCCGTATTTTCTGGGATTTGTTCAGAGAAACAGGTATCATGAAGCCATTGTACAACCTCATCGCGACAGATGGAGAAAAGAAAATGAAGCTAGAGGAATGCGAGAAGGATATTCGAACCATCAACACCATTAAGATTGTGATGGTCTGTCTTACCGCTGGCATGATACCAGTCGCAAACAATGTATCCTCTCGAATATTCATTTCAGTGGGTGCAGTCATTTTTTGGATTGTATTTTCCCTAGTAAATCATTACACAAACATCAAAGCTCTTGGAAGCTTCGAAGCCAAGCTCCGAACTTTCTTTGTTTATTTCTGTAGTGGTTCCATCGAGTACTCAATAATCTGCCAGCCCATCGAGCAAATTGAAAAAGTTCTGCTCGAAAAAGCTTTGCTGATCAAAGATCCTTCAAGCCTAGGTGAAATGGGCGAGAAAAGGATTGCTGAGATAAGGCTGGCAGAAGCAGTGGACCATGCACTGACACTGGGCTACATGAAAGGCGATTCTAGTAGAGCGTACAAACGTATTTGGGACGAACTTGTTCCAGAAGCAAAAAAGAAGCTCGAAAGAGAAAGTGTGAAATCTTCCAAAACCTAAGTTCTGATGCCTTGCCGTGCGAACACAAGTTCGCACGGCATTTTTTTGTCAAAAAACTAATTCTGTGCTTTAATGGTGATATATTAATAGATAGTAGTTTTCACACATAGGTTTAAAGCTTTGTCGAAATTGCTTTAAATTTAACTTGTGAAAATTACGGCTGTTTACTTTTTGTTTTTGGGTGTTTCCTGAAAGCTCTAAGCTCTCAGCTCTAAGCTAATTTATTTATGGAATCAAAAGAATATACATTGGATGTAGCAGGATTTCCTCTTACAGCCACATTTACAGACCTTGCTGATCAAGCACATGGTTCTGTGATCGTCTCTTATCGAGACACAACATTACTCGCAACAGCTTGTATCGGAAAAAAGGACAAGGACAGTGATTTCTTCCCACTCACAGTAGATCTTGAAGAAAGATTTTATGCAGCAGGTAAAATACTTGGCTCACAATTTATTCGTCGAGAAGGACGTCCGTCTGACGATGCAATTCTTGCTGGACGAGTAGTGGATAGAACTATCCGACCTCTTTTTGATCAAAGAATAAGACGGGATATTCAAGTTGTCGTCACAACTTTAGCACTAGGGGACGCAGAAGTGGATTCAATCGCAGTTATTGCATCATCGCTTGCACTTGCAACTTCTAAAATTCCTTTCAATGGCCCAGTATCCGGAGTGCACATCGGAAGTATTGGAGGAAAACTAGTTGTGAATCCTTCATTTGAAGATTCTAAAGCAAATGATTTTGTTTTAGATATTACTGTTTGTGGAAAAGATGGGAATATCACAATGATAGAAACTTCAGCCAAAGAAATCAAAAATGAATTAGTGGGTGAAGCATTTGATTTAGCATCAGCCACAATCGAAAAGATTCAGGAATGGCAAAAACAAATAGTTAAAGAAATTGGTAAAGAAAAAATTGTTCTAGAATTCCCTAGTGCACCAGCAGGAACTGCAGAACTTTTTGAAGAAAAAATTGGAGGAAAATTCTACGATGCAGTGTTTGCAGGTCCTGGTAAAGAAGCAATGCAAAAACTTACAGAAGAATGGCTAACAGTTTACGCAGAAAAATTCCCTGAAGAAAAAACTTTCTTCGCATATGAATACATAGAAGAGAAAATAAATGATTTAATACACAAAGAAGCTATAGAAAAAGGTAAGAGACCAGACGGCAGAACAATTGATGAGGTAAGACCACTATTTGCAAAAGCTGGAGGTATTTCAAAAGTACTTCATGGATCTGGAGTATTCTATCGTGGAGGAACTCACGTATTCTCTGCGGTAACACTTGGAGCTCCTGGAGATGCGCAAAAATTAGAGACAATAAAAACTTCTGGTGAAAAGAAATTCATGCATCATTATAACTTCCCGCCATATTCAGTAGGTGAGCCAGGAAGAATGGGAGGATTAAATAGAAGAATGGTAGGGCATGGATATCTAGCAGAAAAATCTTTAATTCCTGTATTACCTGCAAAAGAAATATTCCCTTATACAATTCGTGTTGTATCAGAATCTATGGCATCAAATGGAAGTACTTCTATGGGATCAGTGTGCGCAGGATCTCTTGCTCTCATGGATGCTGGAGTACCTATATCATCTCCAGTTGCCGGCATCGCATCAGGACTTATGATGGAAACTGCAGATAAATATGCACTGATTACGGACATTCAGGGACCAGAAGATCATCACGGAGATATGGATTTCAAAGTTGCAGGAACAAGAAACGGAATCACAGGAATCCAAATGGATATTAAAGTTGATGGAATTCCAGTTAAAATTCTTAAAGAAGCATTAGTTAAAGCAGAAAAAGCTCGTCTTGAAATATTGGATGTAATGGAAAAAGAAATTGCGAAACCTCGAGCAGATATTTCTCCAAGAGCACCAAAAATAATTGCTATTAAAGTTAAAGTCGATCAGATCGGACTTGTTATTGGAACAGGAGGAAAGACAATCAAAGAAATGATGGCAACATCTGGAGCAGTGATTGATATTGAAGATGATGGAACTGTATACATCACAGGAACAAATGGAACAGCGGAAATTGCTCAAAAACTTGTTGAAGATCTGACTCGTGAATTTGTTAGAGGAGATAAATTTGAAGGTGTTGTTACAAAAATAACTGAATTCGGCGCATTCGTGAAGATCGCTGGGAACACAGAAGGCCTAGTACACATTTCAGAAATGGCGCCATTCAGAGTTGATAGTGTTAGCGATTATTTGAAAGAGGGTCAGACAATCCCAGTTATTGTGAAAGATGTTGATGATAGGGGAAGAATCGCGCTTTCGATTAAGCAAGTTGAGCCGAATTTTTTTAAACAGAAATAAAGAGCTCAAGCTTTCAGCTGCTAGCTATTAGCTGTTAGAAAAATACAAAATCAAAACTGCACGGCGCCATAGGCGCCGTGCAGTTTGTTATAAAAAGTTAAACCCGCAAACAAAAGTTTGCGGGTTTGAGTATGCGTACTCCGAAACGTTTGGCAGACCTACTGCCGTTTGATCTTGTCCCTCACTTCGCGGTAAAACCGTCGAGGCAGTGAGATTCCATCTTTCACACATCCGTTGTTGAATTTGTTGATGCGGTAGTTTTTGCTACCACGCCAGATTTCAACAAGCGGTGTGTTGCGGACATTCTCGTTTACCACGAAGTCTGGTGTGTCGTTGCCAGGGCATCGCCACACCGCTCCGTCATAATGGACATAGAGACCGTGAGTGAGCTGATTGCAAGGAGCAACTCCAATGTAGGGATGTGATCCTTCTTGTTTGAATTGATCGAGGGTCATAACTCCCCGCTCAATCGCCCAAGCATACACCTCGACAGCCAAGCTGATGTAGTCATCTTCGAATTTCTTGTCCGAAGCACTTTTCACTAGCTTGTGACCTTTCCCAGATACCATGGTTGGTGGGAGATACACTGGGATATTCCTCTCGGCACCCCATTTGTATATTTCTCCCACACAACAAATGTTTTGGGAAGTTACCGGACTGCAGACGATTGCCAACCTTGGTTTCTCAAGGTCAGCGTTCATTCCAGCTTGGCAAAGTCGCTCGATGGCGAGTCCGCGTGCAGCGTGGTAGTCGAACTTCACATCGATCCGCTTTTCATTCCGGGGAATGAAAAGGTTTTCGAAATGAGGATCGAACGAACGGCCTCCAACAAGGAATGTCACGTTTGGGTATGACACAAGCTTTTTGGTGAATTCTTCCGAACTCATCCCATGGTAGTGATGTGCAAGCACATCATTTCCCATGATTGCCCCCTTGGTAAAGATACCAACCACAATGTTCCGTTTAAGGAACGCGTCAAGAATTGTGAAGATCTCAAGGTTGGCGAGAAGCTCGCCAGGTCCGAGAAATTTCACTGATTCGAGACCCAGCTCCAATGCTTGACCCACAATGTCCCAAATCTCTTTCAAGGTAAGAATCGGGTTGTGGAGCTCCGCATTGTTGAAACAGCCAGGACACTTGTGTGGGCAGGGATAATTTTCGACAAAGATATCCTTTGCATCAGCTAGTGATGCATTGTTTACCAATGTTGCGAACCCTGACTCTGGAATGTTGAGGTCGAGAGTGAGAAGTTTTTTCACAACTTCTCCTTTGATCACTACAGTCTCGTTCAGTCTGCTCGCGGGATAGCTCCACTTCCAGATCATGCGAGATGTTCCGTTTGGAGGAAGTTCGCTTTTTTGAGGAAGGGAAGCTGGGACGTTTGGGAAAACATTGTTCATAGTCTGATTCACCCATTTTATGAAAAGAAATCATCGTAATTGTGATTTCTCTAATCCTGCGTCGGCAGAATCGGCTTTATGCCTCACTCGATAGATGGGTGGTGGGCTCTAGAGTACACCCACCTTCCATCTATCGATAAGTTATTCAAACCATGTTTTTATGTAGGTCTTTCAAAGAACAGCCGTTTCGCTCTTTCGAGCTCATCAGCCGAGATACACATCTCGGAACGGTGGGGTTGTTTAGAGCCCCGCACACCTTTCTGTTGACAAGTAGTGTGCATACTCCGCGTGCCTAAGCCGCAGTTTCCCTTTTCTCGCAATATCAGGCCATTCTGGAGAATGGGTCCTGGAGAAGCGATGCTGTCGCCGCCTCAAGTTCCACCTGTTCAATCTCCTTTTGGATCGTCAGGTTTTCCTTGCGCGGTTTCCTCATCCTGAAGAGATTTTTCATCTCTTCATCCACCCTGCGCTGCGCCTCAAGATCCTGCTGATGGAGTTCAGCATGGAGCGTGGGGTTAGTCAGGAAGAGGTGGAGACTTTCTGCGAGTCCGGGGTCAATGAACACCTTCATCTATGCAATAGTTTAGCACATTCTGTACATAATGTCAATATATTTCGTCACTCGAATGCGCAAAATATCCTTATTTATCAATATATTTTGATATATCAACATATTTTTGTGGAAAAGAATTGACACAAATAAAATTTGAGTATATACTTATGCTATGGAAGATAAACATTCACAATTAAAAATAACTCTTCAAACATTTGGGTGGAGTATGAAAGAGACCGATGTTTACATCAGTGTATTAGAACTTGGTAAAGGAACTGTTACTGAAATTTCAAGAAAAGCAGGCATAAACAGGACAACAGGTTACGATATTTTGAACTCACTTTCTCAAAAAGGAGTGGTAAGTGTGTCTGGTAAAGAACCGAAACAGGAATATGCAGCTGAATCCCCAGCAATGATCACGGAATATTTGAAAAAGAAAATGTCAGAAACTCTTGAACATATAAAAAAATCTGAGGAAGTGGTGCCTGAACTTGAACTTCTGTATGCGAAAAAAAATAGACCTAAAATCAGATTTTACGAAGGAATTGAGGGATTAGAAAATGTTTATGAGGATACCCTGACAAGTACAGAAGCTATACGAGCATATGCAACAGTGGATGATATGCACAATACACTACCAAAATATTTTCCAGAGTACTACAAGCGCCGTGCAGAAAAGGGAATCGCCATCAGAGCGATAGTACCAAAAACTGTAGTGGGTGTGGAAAGAGGAGAAAAGGATATTGAAGAGAAACGAGAAATTGCATTCGTACCGCCAGAAAAATACTATTTTTCTCCAGAAATTAATATCTACGACAATAAAGTAATGATCGCGTCATGGAGAGAAAAGCTTGGGATAATAATTGAAAGTACCGAAATCGCTGATGCGATGAAAAAAATCTATGAGCTTGCATGGGATAGGTCAAAAGAATTGGATAAGGAATTGAGGAAATAGTTGCTTAGCACTCTAAGCAAAAGTTTTCAATAACCAATTGATCAATTTTCAATGAATTCAAGACTTTATACTTAATACTTAATACATTATACTTAACACATGAGTAACCCATTCGAATCCGGTGATGAAGCGAAAAATAAATATTTAGACAAAGCACTTCATGCAAATGATGAGGCAGTTTCTGGTTCAAAATTTACTGACCTCATGAATAAAGATTCTTCAATATATCAAGGGATGCCAAAGCCTGTAGAAGAGGTGAAGCCTGAAGTCCCAGAAATACCAACAGTTGACGCTGAAGGATATCCAATAGTTTCACCAATCCATACCTACAAGGCCGATTTAACTGGAATCATTAGCGATGACAAGCTATCTATGAGTCGCATTGCGATGATGAATTCAAACCAAAGTAAACCAACGGAAGAGAAAAAAACACCGAAAGATAATAGCAAAATTTATTTGATGACTGGGATAATACTTGTTGTGCTTGGAATTAGTGTGGTTGCCATAATGTCAGTATTAAATAAAAAAGCCGAGGTAATTGAACAAAGTGCCCAGGTAAAAGAAAAATATTTAGTATTTGCTGAAAAAAAGGAATCATACGATGTGACTAAATCAACAAAAAGCGAAATCGCTGGTTTCATAAAAGATAGGTCACAAAGATTTAGGGAAGAGGATAGTATTTTAGAAATAATACCAACTAAACTAAATGAGGCAGACGGCCTAGAATATAAAACAACACTTTTAGAGTTCTTAAGTAAAGTAAATTCTAGAATACCAGAAGAATTATCAAGAACACTGGCTGACAAATTTGTCCTAGGGCTGTATTCAAAGAAGGGTGTGACCACTCCATTTTTAGTAATGTACACAAGCTCATATGACATTGCATATCCATCTCTTTTAAATTGGGAAGGATTAATGCAAGACGATTTCAATTGGTTCACAAACACAGCAAATCAAAAGACAGGAACGACAATCGATAAGCTTTCATTCAAGGACAGGATTGTCGCTAACAAAGACATAAGATCGTTTGAAGATAGTGCTGGCAAGGTGGCTTTGTTCTATACATTTATAGATGAGCACACAGTACTTTTTGCCAAGTCATCAGATACGATGCGTAAGATAATCGATAGAATTAGGGAAGCAAAATTTCAATAGGAAGGTAGTTAGGTTGTAAGTTGGTTAGCTGGCAAGGAAACTGCTACATCTAAAGGTTGTGGTGGTTTTCATTCCTCCAGACCTCACCAACTAACCAGCTTACTAGCTGGAATAATCTAGCACTTACTTAGCTAAAAATACTATGCTAAGATTATTCCATGACTAAAGATAAATTAGACCATTTTAAAATAAAATTAGAAGAGGAAAAGAAGCTTCTTGAGGAAGAGTTAAAAACTGTTGGGAGAATTAACCCGGACAACCCAAAAGACTGGGAGCCAACTTATACAAAAATAGACACGGATAGTGCAGATATGTTAGAGGTAGCCGAGGAAATAGGTGGGTATCAAAACAACATAGGGATATTGAATAGTTTAGAAATAAAATACAACGAAGTTCTTAAGGCATTAGAAAAAATCGAAAAAGATACTTATGGTATATGTGAAGTTTCTGGGGAATCAATAGAAGAAGATAGACTAGAGGCAAACCCTGCAGCAAAGACTTGTAAAGAGCACATGGGAAACAAATAAAACAATGAGCTTCTCCAAAATATTTAGCGGTCAAAGCGATATTATGGGAGCAAATATCATAGACATAGAATCAGATATATCACGAGGATTATACTCATTCAGTGTGGTGGGTCTTCCCGATAAGGCGGTAGAGGAGTCACGTGACAGAGTAAGTGCTGCAATCAAAAACACAGGATTTGAATCTCCAAAAAGCAAAAATCATAAAATAATAATTTCTCTAGCTCCGGCGGACCTTCGTAAAGAAGGTCCTGCTTTTGATTTAGGAATATCTCTTTCTTATTTGTTATCATCGGGAGAAATATTATTCAATCCAAATAATAAAATATTTTTAGGGGAGTTATCACTCGATGGTAAGCTCCGTGGAGTTAATGGGGTATTAAGTATTACCAAAGAGGCACAAAGAAAAGGTTTTGAAGAAATATATGTTCCAAAAGAAAACACAAAAGAGGCGGGATTAGTAAAAGGTATTAAAATATTTGGAGTGGAGACATTAGACCAAATAATAAGACATTTAGATGAAACAGAGAATGATCGACCGAAGAAAAAAATATCGGAAGAGCTGGAAACAATAATTGAGAACATAAAGACTGAATACAGTATCGATTTTAAAGATATTAAAGGACAAGACAATGCCAAGAGAGCATTAGAAATAGCGGCAAGTGGAGGACATAATATCCTAATGTGGGGACCCCCGGGGACAGGTAAGACATTGCTCGCCAAAGCATTCGCCAGTATATTACCTAAACTTACGTATGAAGAAATATTAGAAACAACAAGCATACATTCTGTATCAGGAATTTTAAAACACACAATAATCATTGAACCGCCCTTTCGCTCTCCGCATCACACATCATCACACGTGGCGGTAGTAGGTGGAGGGGCCAATCTCAGACCAGGAGAAATAACATTGGCACACAAAGGGGTTTTATTCTTAGATGAGCTACCAGAATTTGACAGGAGAGTTATAGAATCCTTACGAGAGCCATTGGAAGAAAAAATAATAAAGGTCTCTCGGGCTAAAGGCACAGCAGTATTCCCAGCAGATTTTATTTTAGTTGCAGCCATGAATCCGTGTCCGTGTGGAAATTTTGGCAGTAAAAAAAGATGCATATGCAATCCCATAACTATCAATAAATATAATCGTAAAATATCTGGACCAATATTGGATAGAATAGATTTGTGTATAGAGGTATCTGAGATTGATTACAAACTATTAAATGAATCTAAAGTACTAGAATCGTCCGATAAAATAAAAGAAAGAGTAGAAAAGGCTCGCCAAATCCAAAAAGAAAGATTCATAAAATTTAATACAAAATATCAAAAGAATAGTGATATCAAATCAAAAGACTTGAAAAAAATTGTAATGATGGATTCAGATGCTGAGGAATCATTAATAGAATTCGCAGAAAAACTACAACTCTCTCCGCGCGCGTATCACCGAGTAATCCGCCTCGCACGAACCATAGCTGATCTAGATAATAGTGAGAGTACTAAAATAAATCATGTTTTAGAAGCTTTGCAGTATCGTCAAAAACGCGAAATCATTTGAACGTAGAATGTGGAAAGTAGACCGCTACGCTAGTAGAAAATACCGCGCCTTTGGGCGCGGTATTTTGAATTTACTACCTTCTACTTTCTACTATCCACCTTCTAACTAAAATGGATTCCAATTCCTTGATCCCAAAATTTCAAAGTGTAAGTGAGTACCTGTAGAATTACCTGATGAACCCATTCCTCCAATCAATGTGCCTTGTTCTACTTTTTCTCCAGATGAAACAGAAACAGAAGACAAGTGAGCATACAAAGACTGTAAGCCATTAGAGTGCTCAATTACAATATAATTACCATAACCCCCATTCCACCCGGATGTTTTTGCAACAATCACTTTACCAGAAGCGGATGCATAAACTGCAGTACCATAAGTACTTGCTATGTCCACTGAACTTTTACTTTTACCATGAAGTCCCTGGGTCTTTATACCTTTGGCTGGTCTAATGAAGTATCCACCTGTAGCTTTACCTGCAGCTTGTGGTTTTGATACCGCTGATGAACCAGATGATGCCACAGTAGCTTCTCCGTTAGGAATAATGATTTCTACCCCAACAACAAGTGCCCCGTTTGAAGACAAATTATTAAAAGAAATTATTTCATCAACATCTCCATTATATTTTGTAGCAATACTCTTTAATGTATCTCCTTTTTTAACAATATGTTTGACGCCAGAAATTGGTAATATTACTAATTCCTGACCCTTTTTCAAATCCTTAGAACTTTTTAGGTCATTCGCCCATAAAATAGTGTTGGCATTTACACCGAACATTGTTGCGATTCCAGATAGCGTATCACCATCTCGCACAACATAAACACTAACTTTATCAGCATTTAATGACTTTTCACTAACCTCAAGAGCTGTTCCGGATGGTCCTGATGGTGTTTCAAGAACACTATCATCAACAATAGACAGATCAGCGACTGTATTTGTTGGATTAGGGTTTGTATTTATAGCAGCCTCTAGGAGAGTAATTGTCTGAGAATTATTAGTATTCTGTTCGATTTCTACATCAGCATTAGCTTCACCACCACCAATAATATTATTTATAAAGGAAAAAACACCTGCATTGGTGTTTTCTGGGGTAGAAATGATCATGGATACAGCAATAATAGCAACTGTTAGTACAGAAGTTGTTATTTTTTTGGCACGAATGCACCAACAAATTATGAGGTCTTTATGTTTATCAAGAGAAAAAATAAGCTAAAATTTAGTGGTAATTCTGGGATTTCAGTCAAAATATGGCTTAACAGAGCCATATGGCAATTCGGTCATATGTCACATGTATAATACTAGCCAATATACCCCCAAAGTCAATCACCTAAAAAGATGCCTGTGGATAGCCAAAAACGTGCTATATTTCTATGATGACGAATGAAAATGAACCTTATTACCTAAATTCCCTAAACACCATACAAAAACAGGCTGTTTTGGCGATTAATGGTCCACTTTTAATACTTGCCGGGGCTGGAGCAGGCAAAACCAAGACCATAACCCACCGAATACTCCATATAATAAAACAGGGTAATAGACCATCGTCAATACTTGCGATCACTTTTACCAATAAATCAGCGAGTGAAATGAGGGAGCGTGTTAAAAAGCTCCTGGAAGAAGACCTGGAGCTTAACCAACCTGTTTCTATAGATGAAATACCGTTTGTTTCTACTTTCCACTCGATGGGTGTACGACTTATCAAAGAGAATTCGTCTTTTTTTAACCTACCTAGACACTTTGGGATATTCGATAAAGGGGATTCGAAGACTGCCATTAGAAATGCGATGGAATTACTTGGTATAGACCCAAAAACCAATGAGCCAGCCAAATTTATGCACATGATATCCAAACAAAAAAGTGATGGTGTGTCACTCGATGAATACCTAAAAAGAGATATCAAAGGATACACAGAGGAGACATTTGCAAAAGTTTGGAAAGAATATGAATACACTCTAAATAAGGAGAAGGCTTTAGACTTCGACGATTTACTTCTTAAAACACTAAAACTCCTACAAAACCCGGAAATACTAGAAAAGTATCAAAATAGATGGAAATACATTCATATAGATGAGTACCAGGACACGAACAGGGTTCAGTACGATATTGCCAAACTACTAGCAAACAAACATCAGAACATTGCAGTTGTTGGGGACATAGATCAGAGCGTCTACTCATGGAGAGGAGCTGACTTTAAAAACATAATGCGTTTTGAAAAGGACTACGAAAATGCTACAACAATGCTCCTGGAACAAAACTATAGATCTACAAAAACTATTATTGCAGTAGCGAATGCTGTGATCGCCAAAAATGTTATGCGTAAAGATAAAAATCTTTTTACACATAATGAGGATGGTGACCAAATGTCTCTATATATTGCAGGCGAAGAAAAGGATGAGGCTTCATTTATTGCTCGCACCGCCAAGATGCTAGTAAACCAAGGGGTTAATCCATCTGAAATCGCCGTACTTTATCGTGCCAACTTTCAATCACGAATTATAGAAGAAGCGTGTATTAAAAAGGAATTAGCGTATGAACTCATTGGTACAAAATTCTTTGAACGAAAAGAAGTAAAAGATGTTTTGTCATATATAAAGGGGGCACTCAACCCAGAATCGCTTTCTGATCTGAAGAGAATCATTAATACTCCTGCAAGAGGAATAGGTAAAGTAACAATGTTAAAAATATTTGAAGGTGGAGAAAATGAGCTCACAGGAGCAGTAAAACTAAAAATAGAGCAATGGAGAAATCTTTTAAAAGAGATAAAAGAAAAGGTGGAAACAGTAATCCCGAGTGAGGTGGTAAAATTTGTGATTAAAAATTCTGGATTAGAACGAATGTATATGGATGACAAAATAGAAGGTGCAGAAAGACTAGAGAACATAAGAGAGCTCGTAACTATTGCAACAGGTTATGATAATTATGAAATAGGTGAGGGAATGGAGAAGTTTTTAGAACATACATCTCTGTCTAGTGATCAAGATGAAGTAGACAAGAAAGTCGGAATCAAGCTTATGACAAAGGGTCTAGAATTCGATCATGTATTTATTGCAGGACTTGAACAAGGATTATTCCCGCACGAAAAAATGGGTAAGGAAACAAAAGAAGATAGTGAGGAAGAAAGACGATTGTTTTATGTGGCCATTACTCGAGCACGTAAAAAAGTGTATCTCTCTTATGCTCAAATGCGCACTATATATGGATCAAGACAAATTAATACTCCTTCTGAATTCTTGTCAGATATTGGTGAGGAATTTCTACAATATGAGAACTCATCTCCATCAGATCAAGTAGATTGGAGTAAAGGACTTTTGCAACTGGACTTCTAAATCAGAATTAAGAATTATGTATTAGGAATTAAGAATGAAATATAGATGCACTGCGACAAAGTTGCGGTGCATTTTGGATAAATAAATTAAACTGTTAGAATGACTGCATGTACGCGAAAAAATCATTGGGGCAGAATTTTTTGAAATCAGGGAGTGCACTCCGATCGATTATTGTTGCTGGAGAAATAAAACCAGAAGATATAATTTTGGAGATTGGTCCAGGG
>CAZOAK010000010.1:0-28296 GCA_964577785.1 uncultured Candidatus Saccharibacteria bacterium
ATAATCCGACACAAACCAGATTTGAGCCTTGTGTGCAGCTCGAGAAAATAAAGTACACCAACCATCATGACGATGCTTGAAATTCTTGGACATGTGTCGAATTTGTTCGGCACTGCTGGTGGCATTGCCGCCATCGCACTTTGGTTCGGCGATCGTCGGACCAAAAAACTCCAGGCTGAGGAGGTCACAGTCCTCCTCAGTATCCAAGGGGAGGGGCGCCAGCTTGCCCTTCCTCTCGAGATTATTCGACGCGACGTGAGCCGCGCCGAACTCCTCGGTCGCATCGGGATGATCCCGATGCGAAAGGCCGGCTCTCGCTTTGCATTGCGGGAGATCGGATCACCCGCAACAATGCGGGCAATCAATGCGGTGGTTAAGGGAGAGACGAGTGTGCTCGTCATCCCTGCCAGCGCGGAAGAGGTCGAGCAGTTCGACCTCTAAATGCAAATGGTAGTCCAACTACCATGCCATTGGTTTGGCGAATTGTTGGAAATGGTTTGGAGAATTTGCTTTGGTTAGCAGATTCTCCTTCTTATTCACTTCATAATTTATTTGTGGAGTGATAGGGATCCATTTCTGCAGTTGGTTTTATGTTGCTTTATTTAAGGCATTGTAAAACCAACTACAGAGGGATTGCCAATCGGCATTCTTGATTTTCTGTGTTGGAAAACAAACCACAAAAAAATCAAATGAAAACAAAAAAAACAATGCTGGTCGCGCTCGTTGAGCGCGAAATGTCGGAAGAAATCGTAAACTACAAAGAGGGCTATCTGGGTTCTCTTCGCGAGCGCATCAACGCGCTCGACACCGTTAATGTGGAAGTTATCAACAAAACCTTCGGGGTGAAAATTCACCCGATTGGAGCTAACTATGATTTCATAAAGGGGGAATACGTTCCCGCTCCGGTGGAAAAGTATCGGCAGGCCATTGTCGACGCTGTGAAGCGTCAGATGGTGGTACGTCGGGCCAAGTGCGAGGCAGCGGAAATCGGGTTGGCCTATTGGCCAGCACTTCTTCAGTCGTGCAATGTTGATCCGCTTGCCTTCGTGGCGGCGGAGAAGGCTTTGCTCGCTCGCGGTGCGAAGCCGTGGGGTACGAAGGTTCAGTCTGAAACCTCAGAAGATCCGAAAAAGATCGAGCGTGGCGGATGGGATTCTGCTGGACATTGGGGGATTTCCCCGCAGAGTGTCGCATCTTGCTGGTTCGCCAGCGGATGCAAGGATAGCAAAAAGTTTCGTTACCTCGTGCGCCACACGAGTGGTGTAGAGGTCGGACTTTTCGGCCACAAGCTAAAGGGTCTGTCGCTTCGGCAGATTAAAGATTTGCGTCGCGGCCAACAGTGGCTCGAGATGCATTTCAAATACTCTCATGCGGTCTTTTCCACTAAGGCGATTATTGCCCTAGGTAGGATTTCTCCAGCCGCTCGCAAGGCTGTGACTGCCGGTCTCGGACTTGATGTCCGAAATCGATATTATCACTGGACCGACGAAACTCCCGAAGGGGAGAATATTAGGTTTGGCCGCACTCCTGATGGGAACGTGAACAAGGTTCGGATTCGGAACCTGAATTGGAGTGCTGCGAAGGCACTCCAGACAATGAACAAGGAAGAGATTTGCTCCCAGTATCTAAAGGGTCGTTACGCATGGATTTACCTCCATGGAGTTTCGGTCCCTAAAGGACTAGAGAAGGTTTCTCCGGTTGGTTGGTCAAAAAATCAGGGAGTGTGGTCATCCCGGGTGGTCACATTTCAAGAGTTCAGTACCATTGCTCCCGATGGTTACGCTTTCGGTGTTGATGAAAATGGATTGAAGATTTATGAAGTGGCAAATCCTGAGGAGGATTACCACTTCATCGAGTCAGAGGCTCGGGGAGAAGATTCCTGGGATAGCAGGGATCTTCTCACCAAACTCTGTGACAACGCGGACATCCGTCGCCAACGGAGGGAGGCAGAAGCTCATCGTCGTGAAAACGACAAGAGTTACGCCATGATGATGGACAACCTCCATCTCATAATGGTGACGCGCTTTGATTCCTACCGCGCAGGCAACTGTGCGGCCGGAACGGCAAACTTCGCTAATCGTAACAGTATTGACCAGCGTCAGCTGGTTCGTGCCGATCGTCTCCACCGCCTTGCAAAAGGCGGTTACGACACCGAACGTGTGATGAACACGATTCGGTGCGCGTGGGAACGTGAGACGATTGTCATGATCTAAGTTTTCCGATTTTTAAAATCGGCGCGCCCACTGACGAAAGTGTGGGAGGTTGAGAGGAGTTAAATTTTTCTCACGAATCAAAACCTTAATTTGATTCAAATTCTGGGACGGACGGTATCTGATTCTAGAAGGGTTATGCTGGGCTTTTCGTTAGAAAAGCCCAGCACTCAATAGAGTTTGTAAATTATTTTATAAATTCTTAGAGTATTAAAAGTACTAAAGCTTTGGGCGGAGCAAGGAGTGATTTTTTACAAAACAAAAAATCACTCCTTAAAATCTCTCTCCTCATGGGGTGAGATAAATAATTTTCACCCCAATCCGTCCAAAGCTTTGAGACTTTTATTGACATATTTAATTTATATGCTATAATTTAAATATGTTCTTTAACCAACTCATTGCTGGGCTGGGGTGGATTTTTTCCTCCTGGCGTCGCGTGCTGGCTTTTTTGGCTGGCATCACTTTTCTTTACACCGTCCTTGATCCAGAGGGTGCTCGTCAGTTTTTCTTTCGGGTTGCAACGTCAATTTTTCACGCTGTTGAACCGGTTATCATTGTCGGAATTCAGCTAGGAATGTTGGTCGGAGCAGTTCGTTTGATGTGGACAGGCAAACTCTTCGGGGGTGGAAAAAAGAAACACTAGCTCATGATTGAGCCACGGCAGAAGATAAACTGCCTAGAACCAAAAAAAATCACCGTGTGGGAGATAACTCCCCACCTTCTAAAGTTCGAAAATATTTTTTTTGATTTTAGCTGGGTGTACAATTTGGTTGATGATTTCTCTAAAATGGTTTACAAAATGCCCCGCCACCGTAAGTGGCGGGGCATTTTGTATGTGATATTATTTCACTGTGAACAAAGGTAAATTAATTGTTATAGAAGGGACTGATGGGAGTGGGAAGACTACTCAGACTAAACTTCTTATTGAGCGACTGCAAAAAGAAAATATTTTTGCTGAATCTTTGCGATTCCCACAATATGAGAAAAATCTCTTTGGTGCTCTAATTCGTGAATGTCTTGATGGTAAGCATGGAGATTTTACAAAAATAGATGCCAAAATTACTTCTGTACTCTATGCGTGTGATAGATTTGAGACAATGCCACAGATTAATAAATGGCTCGAAGAAGGTAAAATAATTATCCTTGATCGGTATACTTCTTCGAATCAGATACATCAAGGGGGTAAACTTCGTAATTATACTGATATGGAAAATGGTAATAATGACAGATCTGAATTTATTGATTGGTTAGGTAAAATGGAATATGAAAAATTGGGAATTAAAAAACCAGATTTAGTTTTCTATCTCGATATGCCCCTAGAAGTGTCTATTGATTTGATTTCAAAAAGAGAAGGTATTGCAGATGCTGCGGATAGTGATTTTGAATATCTAAAGAATTCTAAAGAAGCAGGAAAATATATGTTGGAAAGAGAAAGTTTTTGGGAGAAGGTGGATTGTATGGATGGTGATAGTCTGTTAAATCCAGGACAAATCCATGAGAAGATTTGGGGCAAAGTCTCATCTTTAATTAAATAATATTATGTGGCATATTTTTGATTTTTTAATAGATTTTCTGGGGAGATTCTTTCTGCCGAGAAGTTGGAGATTGGACGATGGTAAATATGGATTTTTTGGCGACGGTGCAAAAGATTTACGCTGGGCCGTTTACGTAGTATTAATTGTCATCTTAATTTCAAGCGAGGCGATGGGATTTTTAGTATTTCTTATGGCAATTATTTTGGCTGATTTGGTTTTAGAATTTATTCCTGAAATCAGAGAAACATACTGGTATAGATTTATTCAAGGGATTTATGTAACCTTGATAATTTTGGGATTGATTTTTATGATACTGTATATAGTTGCTAGCTTAAAAACTGAAGTTGGAGGAATTTTAGATTAATAATCATGTGGAATTTTATTGACCATTTACTTGATCTTATTTTTGGATTTTTTCGTCTAGGTTTTACCACTGATAAATACACCAAAACACCGCTTTTGATTTCTGCAATCATTATTGCGTTGATTCTTTGTTTGATACCTTATTTTAAATAAAAAAATCCTCCCCAAATTAACCGAGGAGGATGTAAAGAATGATTGGTATTAACTGGAGACCAAGTATTGTATAAACGAATACTCTAAATTTGGGCAATTTTGGTCTTAGTTTTTTCACAATGCAATTCGGTTTTGTGCATTTGCACCTAATGAGCATTGTGAATATTTCAAAACAGAGCAGGGTGACTACAAGGGCAATTATTCTACCCAACATGTTTAATTCGAGAGCAGTCATATCTTTTGGCATATTATCACTTTTGCCACATTTAACAAATAATGTTTAAATGATGTTGTGTTAGATATAGCTCAAAAAATTGAAGGTTTAATAAAAAAGGCGGGTGCCGAACTCGGATTTGATTTTCCTATTGCTAACATTGAGCATCCTGATGATATAACTCACGGGGATTATTCGACGAATGTGGCATTGATGTACTCTAAAATTCTGGGCAAATCACCAAGGGAAATTGCGGACAATTTAAAAAATGAAATTGAAAAAAACTTACCAAAAGAAATTGTTAAGGTAGAAGTTGCTGGAGCTGGATTTATAAACTTTTTCTTATCAAGGGAATTTTTTTCTGAAAGCATTGGGGAGATAATCAAGGATGAGGATTTTGGAAAAAATGAAATAGGAGAGGGTAAAAAGGTGGTAGTTGAGTACTCCTCACCAAATATTGCGAAGCCGTTTACTGTAGGGCATCTTCGCTCAACTATTATTGGAGATGCAATTGCTAATATTATTTCTAATTCCGGATTTGAGGTAATCCGTGACAATCATTTGGGCGATTGGGGGACTCAGTTTGGTAAGCAAATTGTGGCTATAGAAAAATGGGGAAGTATAAAGGAACTCAAAGAAAGTTCTACTCCTATGAGATATCTAGTGGAACTATATGTAAAATTCCATGAGGTAGCGGAATCAGATGAAACTCTAGAAGAAAGGGCGCGCAGTAGATTTAAAGATTTAGAAAGTGGTGAGCAAACTGCTATAGAAATCTACAATGAGACGATTAAAGTATCAAAAGAATATTTCAACAGCATTTACGAGAAACTAGAAGTCAAAAAGTTTGATACAGAATTAGGAGAATCATTCTACACTCCATTTATAGAAAAAATTACCAAAGAACTTGAAGACAAAAAACTTCTAAAAGTTAGTGAAGGTGCTACTTTGGTTTTTTTTGAAGAAGATAAACTACCGCCACTTATGATTAAAAAAAGTGATGGGACAACTTTGTATGCTACTCGTGACTTGGCGACTGACTCTTATAGATTGAATGCTTACGGTAAAGACACAATCATTATTAATGAGGTCGGAGGGGAACAGTCATTATATTTTAAACAAGTATTTGAAACAGAAAAGCTTTTGGGTTGGGTGGGAGATAATCAGCGGGTGCACGTAGCTCATGGATTGTATCGTTTTAAAGAAGGAAAAATGAGTACTCGTAAGGGTAATGTTATTTGGCTTGAAGAAGTTATTGATGAGGCAATAAAAAGGGCCGAAGAAATAAATAAAGAAACATCCAAAGATGTGGCTATAGGGGCGTTAAAATTTAATGATCTTAAGAGAAAAAGTTCCGAAGATATAGTATTTGATTGGGATGAAATTTTAAATCTGAAAGGAGACTCTGGCCCATATTTACAATATTCGTATGTTAGAGCATATTCAATAATAGAAAAAGCGAATGGTGTAAATATCAAAGAATCTTTTGACGTTGTGCTTCCGAGCATAACAAATTTGGAAAAAATCCTATATAGATTCCCAGAAGTCACATTGCGTGCAGGACAAGAATATTCTCCACATTACATAGCGACATATTTAATGGAGCTTGCTTCCGCGTTCAGTAATTTTTATGCACAAGGTGTTATTGTTAGCGATTCGCCAGAAGCGCCTTACAAAGTGGCTATAACAAAGGCATTTAGTGTTGTAATGAAGAGAGGGTTGGAACTCCTTGGGATACCAGTTTTGAAAAAAATGTAGAGGTGCTATAATTATAAGACACGAATAAAGTGTTAATTATTAATTAGTAATTCAAATAATCATATGAAAATCCCTTGTTATAAAAACAAATCTCTTGGACTTCTGATCCTAAGACTTTTTGTTGGAGGTATCTTTATTGTTCATGGTACACAGAAACTAATGCACATGGAAGATACAATAAATTTCTTTAGTCAGATTAATATTCCTTCTTTCTTTGCATGGGTTGTTGCTATTGTAGAGACTGTTGGAGGTGTTGCTCTCATACTTGGTATGTTTGTTCAATATGCATCGGTTCTACTTTCAATTATTTTAGTCGTTGCTATTGTAAAGGTTAAGTGGGTGTTTGGAGGAGAGACAATTTTAAGTAAGTTTGCTGCGGGAGAAATTGATCTTGCATTGCTCGGTTCATGTATTGCTTTAGCATTCACAGGTCCTGGTAAAATGAGTCTTTCAAAATGGTGCAAGTGTCACATGAATGGTGGTAACTGTAAGGTGTGTGATGTAATGGGATGTGATCATCATGATAGAAAATCAGAAAATCCTGTTGTTTAAATAGAATTTCTGGCTTTAATAGCAAAGCATCGCGCCTAAAGGCGCGGTGCTTTTTTGTCTGAAATAAAATTTTAAAGAAAGTTTAGTAATTCATCTACCTTGAACTTTCCTCAATTTTCCCTTAATATACAAATATGAAAAGTGAACATACTATAATCCTATATTACAAATATACTCCAGTAGAAAATCCTGAGGGGCTTTTACTTTGGCATAAAGCGGTCTGCGAATCTCTGGACCTCAAAGGGCGAATAATTATCGCTAAAGAGGGAATTAACGGAACGCTGGAAGGTACAACAGAAAACACTCTCAAATATAGAAAGATGTTGGTTAATTTAAATAAAGATCCAAAAACTCGTGGTATGGGTAATTTTTCTGATATTCAATTCAAAGAAAGTGTGGGCACAGGTAGTGCATTTCCTAAACTTAAAATTAAAGTAAGAAACGAAATAGTCTCGCTTCATCTAGGAGAAGATGATGTAGACCCTAGACATATGACGGGCAAGCACCTTCCGCCAACAGAACTTAAAAAATGGTACGAGAACAAAGATGATTTTGTAATTATTGATATGCGCAATGATTATGAATTCGATGTTGGACATTTTAAAAATTCTATAAACCCAAAATTAGAAAATTTCCGTGACCTGCCACAAAAATTAGATGAGATTGCGAATGTTAAAGATAAAAAAGTCTTGACGGTCTGTACTGGCGGAGTTCGTTGTGAGAAGGCATCCGGCTTTCTTTTGAAAAAAGGATTCAAGGATGTATACCAACTTGATGGGGGAATGCATAAATATATGGAAGCTTTTCCAGGTGAGGATTTCCTCGGGGCACTATATACATTTGATGGTCGTGTCGTTATGGACTTCGGAGGGGATAGGGAAATAGTGGGTAAATGCAAATTCTGTGATGCTAAATCAGAGAGATATGAAAACTGTGCTCGCAGTGAATGTAATGCTCGCATGATTTGTTGTGAAAAATGTTTGGATGAAAACGGTAAGCCATGGTGCTCTGATAAATGTAAAGAAATATCTAAGCAAAAAGTTATGGTATAATTGGTGGCATGTCTCATACAAAACTTGCCCGATTTAAAGACTTGGTTGGCGATTCCAAAATTTTTCTCAAATCTAATTGGAGAAAAATAATTTTTTATTTCTTACCAATACAAATAATCATATTGGTTAGTGTAGTTGTTTTAGATTTGATACCCGAAGATGTAGACACGGCATTAATCACTATCATTTCAATTTTTTTTGGATTATTGTCAGTGCTCGGAGCAATTTTACTGAATTTAGCCGTTGCTGGAGCCCCGTTAATTTTAAAGGACATTGAGAATGAAACACACCATATTAAAAGGATTACTTGGTATAAGAATGTTTTGAAGAATGTGGTTCCTATGGCATGGATTGGAATATTGGTGTCATTATTAAACATATCATTTATTACCTCAATTTTTCTTCTGGGTTTGATAATATTCAGTATACCTTCTGTAATCGCGGGGATTCTTTTAAGTTTTGGATTCGAGAACGTTGCCTTCACTTTTCAAAGTGTATTCGTAAATAATACGGTTGTTGGCACTATGATGATTGTTATTGTTGTTGGGATAATTGTTTCGTCAGTCGCATTCTTTATCAACAGTTATTTTTCTATCTATGCATTTCTTATTGAGGGAAGAAAGGGGATAGATGCCATAACTACAAGCTTCCTATCAGTTGCAAGAAGGCGAACTAAAATATTTTGGAGAGTTTTTGGTATTTGGGTTATCACACTTACACCTTTTTTTATTCTAGTTTTCCCAATCCAAGCTAAAATAATTTATGACGGACTCCGATTAATGGCAATAGAGGTATTTTTGCTTCAAATCCCACCAGCATGGCCTGAAGTTCCAACTAATATTTTGGTTATTAAAGATATTTTATCCACTATTGTTAGTATCATATCTTTACCAATTTTGTCTGTACTCAGTTATTTTTTATGGAAAGATGTTAATACTACTTCAGGTAATTTTGAAGAGAATAAATATAACAAAACTCGCAAATGGATAAAGATAGGGGTATGGGCAGGAACACTTATTTTAGTTATCCTTGTTACATTTTCTATTATAGCCACATTATCTTTTGGGACATATAAATAAAAAACCACTACCGTATTTCAGGTGTGGTTATGGTGCTCTGAGGAACGTGTAGCCATCAAATATTGTGCGAAATCTGTGGTCAAAATTTTGCATCAAATCTTTCGCGTATTCCCACGTGAGTTCTGTGGCGTTGAATTCAAGCAAGTCATCACTCTCAAACCGCACTTTATTTTCTGTATTTTTGTACAGGGTGACTGTTGGTAAGCCAAGTGTCGGGTCGGTTGTCTTGAATGTCATTGATACACCTGGCTCATATCTGGTTCGAGTCCATTGAATAATCATAAAATTAAACCTTTCTGATTCAAAGTTATCAATAACATTGAATCATGTCAATTTTTGAAAAAGTCTTAGAAAATGCTAGTATATTTGAATATGACCGATAAAAATGCTGAAAAAAGTGTTCACGCTGAAAGAGAGGAAGGAATCCTGAAATTCTGGAAAGAGAATGATATTTTCAAAAAAACTCTTACTAAACCTAGTTCAAAAGGTGAATTTATTTTCTATGAAGGTCCACCAACAGCAAATGGTAAACCCGGAATTCATCATGTTGAGGCGAGAAGTTTCAAGGATGTTATTCCTCGTTACAAGACGATGCAAGGGTTTCATGTTAATAGAAAAGCTGGGTGGGATACTCATGGCTTGCCTGTGGAGCTTCAGGTAGAAAAAACACTTGGATTTAAATCAAAAAAAGAAATTGAGGAATATGGAGTTGGGGAATTTAATAAAAAATGTAAAGAAAGTGTTTTTGAATACATAGATCTCTGGAAAAGTTTTACAGAACGAATCGGCTATTGGGCTGATATGGATGATGCATATTTTACTTTTCATAATTCATACATTGAAAGTCTGTGGGGAGTGGTAGGTAAAGTGAACGAACAAAATCTTTTGTATAAAGATTATCGCATCGCACCATGGTGTCCGAGATGTGGGACAGGTCTTTCAAGTCACGAGCTTGCTCAAGGGTATCAAGATGACACAGATATTTCCCTCTATGTTAAATTCAAATTAAAAGGGGAGGAAAATACATACATATTAGCTTGGACAACAACTCCGTGGACTTTAGCGGGAAATGTTGCTTTGGCGGTTGGGAAAGATATTGAGTACGTCAAAATAAAATTCGATAGCATTGTCTCAACCCATGTTTCGTCCACTGTAGAAAATTTAGAGTTAAAAAAACATTCAGCAGTAGATAGAGGAACATATATTCTTTCGGAGGATATATTTTGGAATAATTTAACTTCTAATGCTGGTTTGGCAGAAGAAGTGAGGGCTGTTGTTGGTTATTTTGAAAATGAAGAAATGGAAATGGATTTAAAGAGTGGTATCAAGAGGAATGAATTTATAGAAAAATATAAAATTGAGAAAATAAAAGGTTCAGAACTTGTTGGTCTTTTATACGAACCATTGTATCCATATCTAGAAGATAATCTCCCGGAATTGGAAAAAGGGAAACTTCCAAATGCTTTCAAAGTGTATTCGGGAGATTTTGTAACAACCACTGATGGTACCGGAATTGTTCATATTGCACCAATGTATGGGCAGGATGACTTCGAATTAGCAACTAAAAATAATCTTCCAAAATTTCATATTGTTGGGGAAGATGGATTGTATAAAAATTTTTGTGGTGAATTAAGTGGGAGATTTGTCAAAGAAAAAGATGATGCAGGAAAACCAACTCTTGATGTAGATATAATCAAATATTTGCAAGGAAAAAACTTTTATTTCAACAAAGAGAATTATAAGCACTCATATCCTCATTGTTGGAGATGTAAGACTCCGCTCATTTATTATGCGCGTGATTCTTGGTATATCAGAATGTCAGAATTAAGGGATAAGCTTGTTGAGCAGAATAATAATATTAATTGGGAGCCATCATATATAAAAGAGGGGAGATTTGGAGAGTGGCTTCGTGAAATAAAGGATTGGGCGATTTCGCGAGAGAGATATTGGGGTACGCCGTTACCTGTGTGGATGAGTGAAGACGGTTCTGAGAAAATAGTGGTTGATTCAATACATACACTGAAAAAGTATACAGAGAAATCTGGAAATTCGTACAAAGTAATGCGTCATGGTAAGACCGACAGAAATGATCAGGGAGTATGGGATTTTGATTTGAATAGTAATGCTCCACTAAATGAAGAGGGTAAAAGAGCTGTTAGAGAAGGGGCAGAAAAATTAAAATCAGAAGGATACAAACCGGATTTTATTTTCGCTTCACATTTTACGAGAACTAGAGAGACGATTGATATTGTCTGTGAAGTTTTAGAAATTCCTAAAGAAAATGCCATTGAAGATATACGTCTTATAGAATGGAATGTTGGAGGTAATTGGAACGGTAAAACTTTTGATGAGTTTTTTGAAGCGTTGTATAAAAATTTTGGTAAGGATTATCACTATTCTAAATTTGAAAATGGTGAGTCTTATGCTGATGTCATAAAACGCGCTGGGGAATTTTTGTACGAAATAGATTCAAAATATAAAGATAAAAATATCTTTATTGTTTCTCACGCATCGGTTCTAAAAGGGTTCTTTGCACTTGACCACGTACTTGATTATTCAAACATATCAGAATTCCATAATAATTTTACTAAATACAAAAACGCCGAAATAAGGGAAGTTAATTTTGTGCGACTACCTCATAATGAGAATTATGAAATTGATCTGCATAAACCATTTATAGATAATGTTCATCTAATAAGTGAAACCGGAAAGGAATTAAAAAGAGTAAAAGAAGTTATGGATGTATGGTTTGATTCTGGTGCGATGCCTTTTGCACAGCATGCAGATAAGCGAAGATCTTTTGTGGTTGGAGAAGTCAAAAAAACTTTTGATGAATATGTAGAAGGGGTCCCGTATCCAGCAGATTTTATTTCTGAAGCGATAGATCAAACTCGAGGATGGTTCTATACATTGCATGCGGTAGGTGTATTAATGAATAAAGGTAATGCATATAAAAATGTTATCTGTCTTGGACATTTGCTAGATAAGAATGGCAAGAAAATGTCTAAGTCTCTTGGTAATGTGGTGGACCCATGGGAACAAATGAATAAATATGGTGTTGATGCGATTAGACTCTGGATGTATTCAGTGAACCAGCCAGGGGAGAGTAAGAACTATGATGAGAAAACCGTGGACGATGTAAATAAGAAAATATTTAATCTAATCTCTAATATGTTTACTTTCTACGAGTTATATAGAGATAAAGGTTTGGAAACAAATTCACTAGAGACAACTAATGTTATGGATTTGTGGATAATAGACAGATTGAATGATTTAATTTTGACTGTAACTAAAAATATGGATAGTTACAAAATATTAGAGCCAGTTCGTGATATTAGAGAATTTGTTGCGGATCTTTCTACATGGTACTTACAGCTTTCTCGAGATAGATTCCGAGATGGAGATAAGGGTGCTAAGCAAACACTTTATTTTGTATTAAAATCTTTGTCAAAAATATTGGCGCCATTTGCTCCGTTTTATGCAGAGGATTTATATCAAAAACTCAGAAATGAATCTGATAAAGAAAGTGTACATCTAGAAGATTGGTTTACGGTAAAAGAACAAAATGATTCAGTACAACGTAGTAAGGAAATGCAATTAACAAGAAATATCGTTTCCCTTGGACTTGATGCCAGAATGAAAGCGGATATAAAAGTAAGACAGCCATTAAAAGAGCTGAAAGTAGAAAGTAGAAAGTGGAAAGTTGGGAATAAATTCGTTAGTTTAATTAAAGAACGTGTAAACGTAAAAGATGTTACCTTTATGGAAATGGAAGAAGATGTAATTCTTGATACTAATATAACACCAGAGCTTAAAGAGGAGGGTGCGATAAGAGAAATAATAAGATTTGTTCAGGATATGCGTAAACAAAAAGGTCTCACACCAAGTGATCCAATTATACTTATAATTGGTGCAAACGAATCCGGCAAAGATGTTCTGGAAAAACCGGAGTGGCTTATGATGATACGAGACACGGTGCTTGCAAAAAATATTGAAGTTAAAAGTATAAATGAGGGAGAAAAGTTAGTAATTGAAGATTTGGAATTCATTATTTCAATTTAATTGACTTTGTCTCTTTCTGGAGTAGTATTTGCGCGAATCTTGTTGTTTTTATGAGCGAAGTTACATTAAGTAGTTTAAGTTTGAAATCTTGCCATAGAAATGGAAGCATCAGGTCCGTCACTGTTTTTAACGGCGGAGAGGGGGAATCAGGAATTTATTTTTTACCTATTGATGGAGGGGTTACGAAGAGCTCAACCAACATCGGTGAGATTGCTTCCGTCGCCAATCTTACGGAGGTCTTAATTGCATGTGCAGATGAGAATGATCTTACTGCAACTCGGTATAATTACTGTGTACATTTTCATCTTCGGAGTAAAGATTTTCTCCACTTATACCAAGAGCTAAATAAAGCTTAAAATGCCAAGATCATTTCTTGGCACTTTTTAATATATAATTAGGTCATGTATCCCGTTAGAAAAAACTGAGCATTTTTTTCAAAATAACCTTACAATACTACGATGAAGCAGGCATTACACAATTACAATCAACCATTTAACTTTTTCTAACGGGATGTACCAAAAATATACAACTCTTGGTTTTATTGTAAATACTCGTGGAAGCGGGGAGGCAGATAGATTGTTCCTTATCTATACTAAAGACTTTGGAATGATATTTGCTCATGCTACATCTGTCCGGATGAGTAAGTCCAAACTTCGTCCACATTTGAATGTTGGTTCCGAGCTTCATCTAACAGTACTCAAATCTAAGAATAGATGGAAAATCACAGAAGCTAGAGAAAGTGGAGAAAAGCTCCTAATTAACTCTAAAGAATACAAAGTTTTTTTGAAAATTCTCACGGTATTAAAATCACTTATTCACGGAGAAGAAAAAAACGAATCCCTATTCGAGGTTCTATCCAATTTTTATAATTTCCTTTTAAAAGATAATGATAAAAATATTTTAGAGGCAGGAGAACTCTTGGGGATGGTTTCTGTTTTGAAAGTCTTGGGATACGGAGAAGAGTTGGATATTTCAGAGTACAGTGGCGAATTTGAGGAAGAAAATTTAAAAAAAATATTAACTGACAAAACAAATATTATTAAGAAGATAAATAAGTCCTTGAAGGCGACGGGATTTTAGGGTTCACCCTCCAAAGTTTTATCTATCGTTATGCAATATGAGTATATTTTTTGTTTTAAAAATGTTTTGATTTATATATCATTCATCTATTAGACATACTAGTTTTCTTTATATTGCATAACAAGAAAAAGTTGGTTTGATTTAGTAATGAATTTGATTATCTTGCTTAGTGCCTGGACAAGCAAAATGGGATATAATATATGTGTAACCAACTTTTTTAATAGATAAAATTTTCTAGGGTAAATGACCGAACCTGATAAAAGTAGAATAGATAATCTAAAACAAATTCTTTACTCGAGAAAAGTAAAGATCAATCCCAATTTCGTTTTGGATTTAAATGCTCATAAAATACAACCTAATGAAAAATGGCAGGAACCTGCTGAAGAATTTAAAAATGTAGAATCGGTCACCGATTCAAGTCTTGCTAGCAGTTTCTCAAAAAAAATATTTATATTTGCACTAATATTTTTTGTGATATCAGGGATAGTCGCTGGATACATTTATATTAGGGGAAGTAATTTGATTTCTGCAAATAATATAAGGATTGAGGTGATAGGGCAGACTTCTATTAGGGCTGGTGAAGAATCTGTACTTGATATTTCGGTCACGAATAATAATGACACAACACTTGAAATAGCTGATCTGGTTTTAGAACTTCCAAAAGGTACCAGAAATGCAGAGGATAAAGTTACTGACATGACTCACTATAGAGTATCTTTTGGTGATATTAAACCAAATGAGACAGTTAGGAAAACGGTAAAAGCTATATTTTTTGGAGAAGAAAATAAGACGGTCCATATAGACATGGTTTTGGAGTACAGAGTACCAACATCGATGAGTGTATTTACCAAAGATTATGCATATGATGCAATGATCGGATCTTCTCCACTCACACTATCAGTTGATGGATTAAAAGAAGTTAATGCAAATCAGGACTATGTTCTAACACTAACCGTCTCGTCTAATAGTGGGGATGTTGTTAAGGATATAATTTTAACTGGTGAATTACCTTTTGGGTTCGAACCATATTTTTATGATCCAAGTCCCATACCCAAAACATACGTCTGGGATTTGGGAGATATTCCTGCGAATGATAAAAGGAAGATTATAATAAAAGGAAAGATGTATGGTGATCATAATGAAGAAAGATATTTTAAATTTGATGTAGGTACAAAAGATGAGAAAGATCAACGGCAAATTAGTGGTGTTGTAGCTAGTGTTACTCAATCGGTCGTAGTGCGTGAACCATTTATTGGGGTTAATGTTCTTTTGGCCCGCAATAATATCAATACTGGTGATTTAGTGGCTCGAAGTGGAGCTTCTATTGAGGGAATAATAGAATTTAAAAACAATTTAAATGTTCCAATTTACGATAGTGTTATTGAGGTTAAAGTTGATGGGGAATTGGTTGATTTTAAGACTCTGAAAGTTACTGATGGTTTTTTTGATTCGAATAATGGTTTGATTAGGTGGAATAAGTCTTATGATAGTAGATTGGAAAGTATTTTGCCAAAAAATAAACAAGAGGTTACTTTCAAATTTGAAAATATGAGATCTTCATCTTTTGTTGCTTCAAAATTAAATAATCCTGAAATAAATATTGATGTTACTGTACGAGCCAAAAGAAGACTTGAATCAGGTGTACCAGAAGAAATCATATCAACAACATATCGAAAGATAAAAATTGAGTCAGATGTAAATCTGTCATCGCAAATGACACATACCACTGGTCCTATAGAGAATGAAGGAGAGATACCTCCTAAAGTTGGTAAAAAAACAGAGTACACAGTAACATGGGCTGTCACGAATACGTTTAATGATTTGGCTAATGCAAAAGTGGTTGCAACATTGCCTGATTATGTTACCTGGACTAATATTGTTGCAGGTACAGGAGAAAAGATTTCTTATAATACCGTGTCTCGAGAAGTAGTATGGGATTTGGGTAATATTAATCATCAATCAAATGGTAAACCAAATTTGAGACAGATTTCATTTCAGATCGGATTCGTACCTAGTCAAAGCCAGGCGAATATGTCACCAGATCTAACAGATGTTGCAAACTTCAGTGCTCGTGATACATTTACAAACACTGATATTAAAAGAAGTAATGTTTCATTAACTACTGCACTACCAACGGACCCGTCATACACGTTTGATAGCTCGCATGTACTTCCTTAATTTAATTGATAAATTTAAACAAAGAAAATGGCTGAAAAAGATAATGAATCAATACAGGAGAAGATAATTAGTTTGTGCAAAAGAAGGGGGTTTATATTTCAAGGTTCAGAAATCTATGGCGGGCTTGCTGGTACTTGGGATTATGGACCGCTCGGAGTAGCACTCAAAAACAATATTCAAAATTTATGGTGGAAGAGATTCGTTTTGGATCGTGAAGATATGTTTGGTATGGATGCAGCGATTCTTATGAATCAAAATGTATGGAAGGCGTCAGGACACGTAGACGGATTTTCTGATCCACTTATTGAATGCCCTAAATGTAAAAAGCGTTTTCGTGCTGATCATATTGAGGATGGTGCTGATGGACTTAAACATTGTCCTAATGATAAGGAATTACTTGGATCGCCCCGACAATTCAATATGATGTTAAAAACCAGTATTGGTGCCATGGAAGATGAAGGGTCTGTGTCGTACCTCCGTCCAGAAACTGCTGGAGGAATGTTTGTAAACTTTAAAAATATTTTAGATTCACTTCATCCTAAGTTACCGTTTGGCATGGCTCAGATTGGTAAAGCATTTAGAAATGAAATTGCTCCTCGTGATTTTATTTTTCGCGTACGTGAATTAGAGCAAATGGAAATAGAGTATTTTATAAAACCAGAAACTTGGCAAGAAGTGTTTGAATCATTTCGAAAGGAGGTTTGGGAATATACAAAAGATGTTGGACTTTCACAGGACAAAGTTCATGAGTTGGAGGTGGGTGACGGGGACAGGGCTCATTATAGTAAACGTACAATAGATTTCGAATTCGATTTTCCTTTTGGACGTAAAGAATTGTACGGATTAGCTTACAGAACTGACTTTGATTTGAAAGCGCACAGCGAAGCATCAAAAGTTGATCTTTCATATTATGACGAGGAAACCAAAGAAAGATTTATTCCTCATGTTATAGAACCATCATTTGGAGTGGGACGTACAATGCTCGCTGTTTTATCTAATGCATATACAGAGGATGAGCTAGGTGGAGAAACAAGATCTTATCTAAAACTTTCCCCGAAGGTTGCTCCATATCTTGTGGCAGTATTTCCACTTCTTAAAAATAAACCAGAATTAATAACAAAAGCCCGGGAAGTTTATAATGAACTTCGAAAAGTATTTCCTGGGCGCGTAATGTTTGATGACAATGGAAATATTGGAAAACGCTACAGAAGACAAGATGAGATCGGTACACCATATTGTATAACAATTGATTTTGATACTATTGAAAAAGATGCAGGTGTAACAATTAGAAATCGAGATACGGGAGAGCAGAAAAGGATTCCAATAGGAGAATTAAGAGGGTATATTGCTAATTTAGTATAAATGTGGTATAATTAAATAGTGATCAAGTTTTATAAAAGAATTATATTAATGGTGGTTGGCGGGGCGTTAGTATTCAGCACTCCGCTTTTTGTCTACGCTCATATTGGTATAAATTCAACACCAATGATGGCATGTGAATCTATTGATTCAACAGATTTGAATACCCATACAGGTAATCAAATAGATGATCGAATAGATGCCGTTGCATCATCGACGGGGATGTCTCTTTTTTCTGCTCGCCCTACATCAACCAGTACTCCTTGGACTAGAAACCCTCTTGTTTGGACAGACGAAGGAACAAATTTAAACTTTACTGGCATGTCACCTTGGAATACTGAGGGTGGAGCAATTCAATATACTCATGGAGCAACTCTTATATCACCTAGGCATTTTATTGCTGCCAATCATTATGCTGTGAGTGTTGGAAGAATTGTCGGATTTATTGATTCTTCGGGTAATCATATTGAAAGAACGGTTACTGGAAGTACAAATATTTCAGGGACTGATATTCAAGTTGAATTATTGGATAGTGATGTTCCTGATTCTATTACCTACTATCCAATAATGGCTTCGTCCACCCTTTTTTCATCTTTGCAAAAAGTGCAAGAGGAAACTTTAGATGTTCCGATAGTGGTTTTTGATCAGGAATCAAAAGCTATTGTGCAAAAAATAACATATATTCCAAATACGAGTATTGGGCATTTAACCTATTCTACAGGTACTAGAAAGGAGTTTAGTGAAAGCCTTATAAGTGGAGATTCCGGACAACCAGGTTTTATTATTGTAGATAATCAACCCGTCTTATTATTTGCACATTACACTGCTACCGCTGGTCCAAATCTTGGAAACTATATAAATCAAATTAATTCTGCCATGACCTCACTTGGCGGAGGGTATCAAGTAACTGAATACGAACCGACTTGTTTTACTGAATATGAATTAAATCATTATGCGGTATGGCCGGGAGATCTTCCTGCTGTAATGTATGCTTCTGAAGCAACAACAACACTACCTGTGCAATTATTTGATTACACCGCTACTGATCCAGATGGAGACAATTTAAGTTATAGATTTGAAATGGATAGTAGACTTACTTCTGGATTAGCTACTACATCTGATTCAGGGATTTTAACATATTCATCAAATATTAATTTTGAAACTCTTCAAACTCAAAGTGAGTACAATCTATTGGTAGAGTATGCAGAGGAAGATCCGGACAATATATTTGGCGATGATGTCGCAGTGGAAGCCTATATAGATCAAATTTCACAATTTTTAGACAATGCTATCACAGCTTATGCGACTGACGACGCTATGTTTCCAGCGGAAAAATATCTTAGTAGGTGGCTTCGCTTTTATAACATTGAGGAACCTCCAGTATTTGTTTCATCGCCTTATACATTTTCTATTGCAGAGAATTCAAGTTCTGGAACGAGTATTGGAAGTATAAGTGCTAATGATGAGGATTATGATGAGGAGATTTCGTATTCAATAGAAAGTGGAAATAGTCTTGGGGCTTTTCAGATATCTGAATCTACTGGTGCAATAACGGTTCTCGGAGCATCACCTCTGGATTATGAATCAAGGCAGTCTATATCATTAGTTGTTATGGCTAGTTCTACAGATAATACTAGGATTCCGAATCTTTTTGATAAAATTAATTATGCTACAACTACAGTAACAATAAATATTAGTGATGTTTCTGATACGTCATCGGGTGGTGGGGGGGGTGGTGTCGGGGGTGGAGGGTCTACTGCTCGTACTACCACAACAGTTGTTCCAACAACTGTTCTTGTGACCCCTACAATAAATCCATTGCTCAATAACTTACTTCCAAATACTACTCCGAATTTGAGTAATCTAAATTCAGAAATAAAAGTTTTTCCTGCACGAAGTATAACTGTTGGAGGTAGAGGAGAAGACGTTAAAGCTCTTCAGAGATTTTTGAATAGCAAAGGATTTACTGTTTCTCCAATTGGTGATGGATCAATCGGTAAAGAGACCACATATTTTGGTTTAAAAACCAGAAGTGCTCTTGCGAGATTTCAAGCATCTGTTGGAATTAAACCAGCTGTTGGATATTTTGGCCCGATAACTCGTAAGTATATTTTGGAGCATTAAAAGTATTAAATATTTCAGCAGTAGCTGATACCTGAGAAGGTAAAGAATTTAAAAGCCGCGCCTGAAGGCGCGGCTTTTTGTTTTTGATTATTTCTGATAGAATCAGCTTCATGTATAAAAAAACGACTTTAAAAAATGGTTTGAGGGTTATGACGATTCCGCTCAAGGGAACCGAGACTGTGACTGCGATGGTTTTGGTGTCTGCTGGAAGTGATTATGAAGATAAGAAAATAAATGGACTTTCGCATTTCTTGGAACACATGTGTTTTCAGGGAACTGTTAGACGTCCGAATACTGGAGATGTTTCTCGAGAACTGGATGGGCTTGGTGCGCAGAGCAATGCTTTTACTAGTAAAGAATATACAGGATATTGGGCAAAGGCACACAGTAAGCATTTACCAAAACTCGTAGATATTATTTCTGATATTTATCAAAACCCAATCTTTAACGAAGATGCAATCAAAAGAGAAAAAGGTGTTGTGATTGAGGAGATAAAAATGTATGAGGATCTGCCACAAGCTAAAGTTGGTGAAGTATTTGAGGAATTGCTTTATGGAGATCAGCCTGCTGGTTGGCCAATTATTGGTAAGGAAAGTATTGTTCGGGGACTCTCCCAAAAGGAACTCGTTGATTATAGAACAAAACATTATGTTGCTAAAGGAACGGTAGTTGTTATTGCAGGTAAAATAAACGAAAACAAAACTATTAAATTAGTTGAAGAATCCTTTAGAGATATTTCTAAAGCTAAAAAAGATAGCAAAGTTAAAACTAAAGAATCACAAAAAAGTCCACAGATTAAAATTCATTACAAAGAAACAGATCAAGCACACATAATTATTGGATTCAGAGCATTTCCTTTGGGACACAAAAATAATTATAAGGTTTCGACATTAGAAACTGTTCTTGGGGGAGGGATGAGTTCAAGATTGTTTAGAAAACTTCGAGATGAATTAGGTCTTTGTTATTACGTTCGGGTTGGACATGACGCATCACTTGATCGTGGATATTTCGCTATTGCATCTGGTGTTGCTAAAGATCGGGTTAAAGAAGCAATAATTGCTATACTTAATGAATGTAAAAAAGTGAAAGAAGAATTAGTAGGTGAAACAGAACTTAAAAAAGCTAAAGAACTTAAAACAAGTGGACTGTATCTTAATCTCGAAACTTCTGATCAATATGCCGATTTCTATGCCTTCCCAGAATTATTGGGGCAGAAGATCAGAACTCCTGAGGAAAAAGTAAAAAAAATAGAATCAGTAAGATCAAAAGACATTATGGAAGTTGCTAAAGAAATATTTAAAAAAGAAGGATTGAATTTGGCAATAGTTGGACCATATAAAGACACTAAAGAATTTGAAGAAATTCTCCGAAACTTTTAGCTTTTGGCTGCCAGCTTCCAGCTTAAAATCTAAGGCAATACCTGTTAATTTGAATTAACTTCCTGAAAGCTCCAAGCCGAAACCTGAAAGCTTCTTTGCTATTATTATTTATGTTATCCTTATCCCATGAGTCCCGAAAAGAGACATGTCGAAATATCTGCTAATACTATTGTAAAAACTGTTTTGTTTTTAATAGTTTTTTGGGTTTTATATCTTCTTCGAGCTTCTGTTTTGGCTGTTGTTGCGGCGATTGTTATATCTTCCGCGATTGATCCTGGTGTTCGTTGGTTTGAAAAGAGAAAGGTTCCTAGGGTTGTTGGTGTTATTTTGATTTATCTCAGTGGGACAGCGCTAATCAGTTTCATATTGTTTTTTATTGTCCCAACATTCTTACTTGAAACATCCAATCTTGTTTCAAATATTCCAACATATATTAATCAGATAAATGATGCCATACCACTTCTTGATCAAGGTATTTTGGAGGGGTACTCACCAATAATTAAGCAGGTTGCTGACAGTATTTCTAATGCTAGTTATGTACAAAATTTAAATAATGGGGTAGGTGTAACTTCGACAGGAGTATTCGATTCCGAAAGAATTTTTAATGGAATATTAAGTTTTGTTTTGATTGTTGTTCTATCGTTTTATTTTTCTGTTACAAAAGATGGTGTGACACATTTTCTTCGCATCGTTACACCAATTAAAAACGAAGAATATGTTATAAGTCTTTGGACTAGAACAAAGATAAAAATTGGAGCTTGGATGCAAGGACAGATTTTTCTTGGGGCGCTTGTGGGATCTATTATATTTATGCTCTTGTCAGTTCTACATGTTAAACATGCTTTACCTCTGGGTATTCTTGCGGGAGTTTTAGAAATTATTCCAGTATTCGGTCCAACACTTGCCGCTATTCCTGCTGTTATGTTCGCACTTTTGGATGGAGGTGCTGGACTGGGGCTTTGGGTTCTTTTGGTTTATGTGTTAGTACAACAATTTGAAAATCATATCTTTTATCCTCTTGTAGTCCGTAAAATGGTAGGTATTCCTCCAACACTCGTTATCATCTCTCTTGTGGTGGGATATGATTTGGCTGGATTTTTAGGAATTCTTCTGTCTGTTCCGCTATCCGTGTTACTTGTAGAATTTATGGATGATTTGGACAAGAGAAAAACTTTGGCAAAGACTAAATAGATTATTTTGATGTCTAAAACTTTTTACATTACCACTACTTTGCCATACGTAAACTCAGATCCTCATGTTGGATTTGCGATGGAGATAATACGTGCAGATGCAATAGCTCGTGTTAAGAAAATACAAGGTTTTGAAGTTTTTTTTAACACTGGTACTGATGAGCATGGTCAGAAACTTTTGAATGATGCAGTAAGTGCGGGGGAGGATGTTCAAAAGTATGTAGATAAATATGCGGAGAAATTTCGTGGACTCAAAACTGCTTTGGGAATCTCGGACGATGTACATTTTATAAGAACCACAGATGAGCATCATATAAAATCTGCTCAGGAATTCTGGAAGATTTGTGATAAGAACGGATATATTTATAAGAAAAAATATAATACCAAATATTGTATTGGTTGTGAGTTGGAAAAAACAGATAGCGAACTTGTAGATGGGAAGTGTCCCGTCCATCCAAACAAAGAGATTGAGGTTAGGGAGGAAGAAAATTATTTTTTCAAATTTAGTGAATTTCAGGATAAGTTATTAAAATTATATGAAGAAAATCCGACATTGGTTATTCCTGATTTTCGCTTTAATGAAATAAAATCATTTGTTAAAAATGGTCTTCAGGATTTCAGTATTTCACGCCTTAAGAGCAAAATGTCTTGGGGAGTAGAAGTGCCTGAAGATCCAGAACACATAATGTATGTTTGGTTTGATGCATTGGTTAATTATATTTCGACGTTAGGATGGCCAGAGAATATGGAAAACTTTAATAAATTCTGGGTAGACGGAACACCTGTTCAATATTGTGGTAAAGACAATTTGAGACAACAATCTGCAATGTGGCAGGCGATGCTTATGGCGGTAGAAATTCTACCGACAAGAAATATTGTTATTAATGGTTTTATATCTGGCGACGGAGGGGTCAAAATGTCTAAGTCTTTAGGAAATGTTATTGACCCTTATGATGTTGTAAATGAATATGGGACAGATGCACTACGATATTTTGTGCTAAGGGAAATTAGTTCGTTTGAAGATAGTCCGTTTACAATGGAAAGGTTCAAAGAAAGTTATAATGCGAATCTGGCAAATGGAATTGGGAATTTAACTTCAAGAATTATGAAAATGGCAGAGACAAATCTAGAAGGTCCTGTCGCAATAGATGAAAATACAATTTCGGAGGAATATTTTAAATTTTTTGAGACATTTGAAATTAATAAAGCAATGGATCTTGTCTGGTCAAAAATTGCAGAACTTGATTCTGTAATTCAACAAACAGAACCATTCAAGCTTGTTAAAACTGATAAAGAAAAAGCATTGGAAATAATTACCGACTTGGTTCAAAAACTTTATACTATCGCTCGTATGCTTAATTCACTACTCCCAGAAACTTCTATGAAAATAAAGGCTTGTATAAAAGTAAATAAATCTCCTGAGACACCTTTGTTTTTAAGGAAATAAAAAACAGATCGATTTTACTCGACCTGTCGAAGGGTTGTGTCATTACCTGATGTTTCCTAGATCTTGTAGGGTTTCGTAACCCTTCGTAAGGACCAGTAGCACAATGCCACTAAGTGCGTACCAGGTATAGAAGACCCATACCCTTGATGGGTTATGATCTTGGACGTGATCTCTTGTCCATTTGATATGGGATACGGCGGACCAGAGTCCGATAATATACCAAACAAGCGGTACAAAGAGCAGGGAATAGAATCCTTTGCTCAGGATCCAGATTGTAACGGTGAGGGTAATGAACGATGCGATGTGCAGGATTGTTCTCATGATTAGGACAAGTTTATTTCCTTTTCAAGATTACACCTTGGTCTATGGATGTCAAATTATGTTAATATAATTCTATGATTTATAAATACATAGACAACCACGCTCATCTAAATTTTAAGATATTTGATGAGGATTATAGAGAAACAATCAAACGGGCGCATGATGTCGGCGTTGCTGTTATAAATGTTGGAACACAAAAGGATACTTCCAAGCGTGCAGTAGAAATAGCAGAGGAATTTGAAAGTGGGGTATATGCAATCATTGGACTTCATCCAGTTCATACCAGTAAATCCTTTCATGATGAAAAGGAAATAGGGGAAGGTGGTAAAGAATTCACTTCACGTGGAGAAGTCTTTGATTATGAATACTATAAAAGATTAGCAGAGAATCCAAAGGTTGTGGGAATAGGGGAATGTGGATTGGACTATTTCCGATTAGAAGAAAATACAAAAGAGATCCAGAAAAAAATCTTTGAAGAGCAGATTAGATTGGCTATAGAAGTAGATAAGCCACTTATGCTTCATATTCGTGAAGCATATGAGGATGCAATTCGAATCTTAAAGAAATATCCAAAGGTAAGAGGAAATGTACATTTTTTTGTTGGTTCAAAAGAGATTGCTCAAGAATTTTTAGATCTAGGATTTACTTTGTCATTCACTGGAGTTATTACTTTCGCAAAAGATTATGAGGAATTAGTAAAGTTTATTCCACTTGATAGAATTTTATCCGAAACTGATTGTCCGTATGTACCGCCAGTGCCATATAGAGGGAAGAGAAATGAACCAGCATATGTTATAGAAGTAATTAAGAAAATTGCTGAGATAAAAAATTTGTCGTTTGAAGAAGTTTCAGGACAATTACTAAAAAATTCTAAGAAATTGTTTGGAATTTAATTTATGGTAGTCCGACTACCATAAATTAAAAAAAGAGCTACCACCGAAATGGTTGCTCTAATGTTTGATGAAAGAACTTGGTTTCGTGTCCTCACATGGTTGGTGCGTCTGCACAACCAACCATTTCTGCATCATGGTAGAAGCAGGTCACATAGATGAGTGAGATTGGGCCAAAGATTTTGGCCCAGAATGCATCTCGGGCACGCCTCCTCCTCATTGGAGTTGTGCTCTCTGACAATTCACGATGATTGTCAATTTTGACTTGTGCTGCCGACCCGCAAGCGAGCCAGATGATGGTTGCGATGCTATAAGCGATGAGTTCGGTGTTCATGACGATAGTAGTTGTCCATTTGGAACAATAATACAAAATACGCAGGAAGTAAATAGATAATTATGGATAATTGATTTATCGGTGCTTTCGTGGTATCTTCATTACGCATCCGTTTTAGGATGCTTTTATTATTAAAAGTATATAACTATGAAAGAAGAATCATCCAAGGACAATACAAAAATCTACGAAGTAGGTTTTCATATTGCTCCGTTTGTGAGCGAGGAAAATGTTGCTCACGAGGTCTCTCTAATCAAAAATGCCCTTGATGCTATCAAGGCAGAAGTGATTAGTGAAGACTTTCCAAGGTTGAGGGCTTTATCTTACCCGATAACCAAGGTTATCAAAGGAGATAAGAAAATATGCAATGAAGCATATTTCGGCTGGGTCAAATTTGAAGTCTCAAAGGATTTGATTGCAGGTTTTAAAAAGGAAGTCGAAAAGATTGATAATATAATTCGATCTTTGATTATAGAGACTGTTCGAGAGAATACTCTATATGGAGCTAAGTTCGTAAGTGATAAAGAAGCAAAGCGTGAGAAAAGAGAAACTGAGAAATCAGAAGTAAAAGAGCCTATTAACGAAGTGGAGCTAGACAAGACTATTGATAGTTTGGTGGTATAATTATTAAATTAAGGAGTGAAGCGACTATAATTTTATAACCCTAAAAACTTTTTGTCATTGGTATTTTTTTTCAAAAAAATACCATAAATAAAGATGACAAAAAATTTACAGGGTGGTGATTTTAAAAAGCTCATTTAATTATTCGCTAATAAAATCTACCATGTATCTAAACAAAGCAATGCTCTATGGGAACCTTACAAAGGATCCTGAAATAAAAGCTCTACCATCTGGAATCAAAGTCACATCATTCGGTCTCGCTACTAATCGTACTTACAAAGACAAAAATGGAGTAAAGCAGGAAACTGCAGAATTTCACAATATTGTAGCTTTTGGTAAACCGGCAGAACTTATCTCTCAATATATGAAGAAGGGCAATCCTATCTTTATTGAAGGTAGAATTCAGAGCCGTTCTTGGGATGATAAAGATGGACAGAAGAAATATCGAACAGAAATAATAGTAGAAAATTTCCAATTTGGTCCTAAAGCTATGGGTGGAGGTGGGTCATACACTCCAAAGTCTGAGGAAAGTGGAGCTAGTTCTGCCCCAAAGCATTCAACACCAAGTGATGATGTCGGCGCGGAGATTCAGTACCCAGAAGAGGAGATAAATATTGAAGATATTCCTTTTTAGAATCTGATGATTTTAAAAAGAATAATCAATAATCAATAATCAATAATTCAATTAACAAATAAAATAATAAGATGTCAGTAAATTCAAAACAGTGCTTTTTTAAGCAAAATCAAATCAATCACATTGATTACAAAGACACAGATATTCTCAAAAAATTCATTAATCCTCATGGAAGAATAATGGGTAAAAAGAAAACTGGTGTTTGTGCTAAAAACCAGAGAAAACTGGCCAATGCTATCAAGCTGGCTCGTTTTATGGCTTTGATGCCTTACGTATCACGATAAACGACTACGTTTATCTTAATTATTCAATAATCCAATTATCAATTAATCAATTGAGAAATTAATTGAAGACTTGAAAATTGAGACTTGTAAAATTTCTATCATGTTAGAATACAACGAAATTAAAGAAAGAAAGTGTATTATTTTTGACAACGAACCTTACGAGGTCTTGTCTTCTCATGTTTTTCGTAAACAAATGCGAAAGCCAGTTAATGCTACTAAACTTCGTAATGTTATAAGTGGGCGAGTGATAGAACATTCTTTTAGTGCGCAGGATAAAGCAGAAGAGGCGGAAATCGAGAATAAGCAAGTTAAATTCCTTTATGTTAACAAAGGAGAGTGGTGGTTCTGTGAAGCGAACGATCCTGGAAAAAGATTTAAATTATCTGAAGCAGTGTTAGGGGAAGCTCGGAAATTCATAAAACCTAATTCAGTTATAGATGCAAAAGTTTTTGAAGATAATGTTTTCGGTATTGATATGCCAATTAAGGTTGAGCTCAAAGTAACTGATGCTCCTCCGGCTGTAAGAGGGGATACTGCAAAGGGTGGAAATAAGATTATTACTCTAGAAACTGGTGCAACACTTAATGCTCCGATGTTTATTAACGAAGGGGATGTCGTGAGAGTGAATACTGAGACGGGAGAGTATGTTGAACGAGTTTAGGGGAGCTTTTAGCTTAGAATTGTTAGCTTTCAGCTTTTAAATTCAAAATAAAATCAAAGAGCACCGCGGCAAAGCCGCGGTGCTCTTTGATTTCTAAGATTATGATTTAATTTCAAAGTTACCTAATTATTAGGTGGATTGACAAAATTAGATTTTATGATTTACTGATCAAGACAACAAATTTCAACCATACGAAAGGAAAATCATGTACATTCAAGGAAAGTTCAAAGAAAGGTCCACGAAACTGAGGAAAGGTGACACAATCCATTTCGATACCTACTGTCACCATGTTTCCATTTTAAGGGGAAAAAAGGAAACCCCTCTCAAATTCCCAGGCGGATTGGAAGATGTGGATTTGAGGGGTATTTTGGAATCAAATACTTTTGAGTGGTTTGCGAGACTGATCGCTACTACTCACGGGTATTCAATCCGAGTCATGCCGAAAAAACCTAAAGACAAATGGGTCTTGCGGTTCAAGGTTATGGCTCGGAAGGTGAGTCGTAAATGAGTCCTGACTCAAACTTCCTTCATCATCCCGAAACCAACAATGGCTAGGGATTTTTATTTGTAGCTATCTCACAACTTATCTTTGTTTGACATGCAAAATATATATGATAGTATAGCTCCTAACGCTTTTGCGTGTTTTTTGTTTATCAAATACACGGAAATCTAGCGCAATTATCAAAACCGTCTTTAAGTTACTTCTAAAAAGATGCTTCTCGTATTCTTTTTAGAGGATAATTAAGGACAAATTAATTAATTAACCCGAAAAAATTTGAACTGACGCATTGAGCTCTAGCTCAATGCAAGGAAAATCAT
>CAZOAK010000011.1:0-28015 GCA_964577785.1 uncultured Candidatus Saccharibacteria bacterium
GCGAGATCGTCTAATGGTAGGACTACGGTTTCTGGAACCGTGTATCTTGGTTCGAGTCCAAGTCTCGCAGCAAAATTTACCCGAGGAAAATTTTCTACGGGAAGTAAGTGCTAAACGCACTTACGTCTTGGACTCGAAGCCCGATTGAGAAGATTTTGTGATATGACGAAACAAAATCTCCAATCGGGGTACTGAAACTGTAAGTTTTGAGATTCCAAGTCTCGCAGTCAACCCGAGCCAGCTCAAAGTAATCATATTTGAATAACTAAAATAACCTATCCAGCAGGTTTTTTAGTTTTATTGATTCACCAATTTGGATAGTTAGTTATGATATAATTCTTATTATAAAAGTTAATTCAAACATACATGAAAAGAGTCATATACATAATCATTTTGTTGCTAATAATTCTAGGAGGTATATTTGTTTATTTAACTCGTCCTGTACACGCACCAACACTTTCAGAATCAAGTAAACAGGCAGATTTGAATACTGTATCTAATGAGGAATTTGTCACTATTTATGAAGTAGATCAATCACGATCTAAAGCCGAGTTTAATATATTTGAAGAATTATATGGAAAACCATTCACTGTTGTTGGTGCAACCCAAAGTGTTTTTGGAGAACTTACTTTAGATACCAAAAATCCAGAACAAAGTAATCTGGGAGCTGTTAAAATTGATGCACGCACACTTAAAACTGATTCAAGTAAACGAGATGGGGCTATTGCACGAATCATTCTCAATTCTGAGGATCAGCAGAATAATTTTATAGTTTTTAAACCAACTTCAACAGTAGCTATCCCATCCGATGCAAAAATAGACACAGATTATAATTTTAAGATTACTGGGATGCTCACAATATCTGGTGTAGAAAAACAGGTAATTTTTGATACAAAAGCAAAGATGAATAAAGATGGTGAAATTGTAGGTTTGGCTGTTGCGGATGTTAAGAGGAGTGATTTTAATTTGAAGATTCCTAATCTTTCGTTTCTTGCCAATGTATCAGATTCTGTAACATTGAAATTTAATTTCACTCTAGTCCCAAAGAATAATTAGTTGAGATAATGAATATTGATTCTCTAACATACGTCATATTTGGAGCCACTGGGAATTTAGCTCAAATAAAGATATTACCAGCTCTATGTGAGCTCTCCAAAGATAATTTATTGTTTGGCAGACTTAATATTATTGCTTTTGGTAGGAGATCATGGACCGATAATGAATACTGTGAATTTGTAAAACCATTACTTAAAAAATTTGATGATTCTGTTATTCAGAAATTTATAAAAAAAATATCTTACGTAGAGGGAGCATTTGATGATGTGGAATCATTTAAAAAATTAAAATCAAAAATTAATGCTGATAAGGTGTTTTACCACCTTGCGGTTTTGCCGGAATCATACAAAGAGATTATAAAAAACCTGGGGGAGGAGGGTCTAACAGGTTCTATTCTAATAGAAAAACCTTTCGGATCTAGTTTGGAATCAGCCACAGATTTAGAAAATTTTATTTCAAAATACTTTAATGAAGAAAATGTTTTTAGAATTGATCATTATCTAGGTAAGATCGGACTCAAAGAAATAATTAATAAAAGGATTAACAATGATGCTTTTGAATCAAAACTAAACAATAAAAATGTTTCAAAAATTGTTTGTAAATTAAGAGAGGTTGTAGATATTCAAGGCAGAGGAGAGTTTTATGATACGACAGGAGCCTTTAAAGATGTTGGGCAAAATCATGGTCTAGAAATCATTGCTACATTATTGATGGAACTCAAAAAAGATTTATTGAAATCGAGAGCCGAAATTATTAATTCGTTAGAATATATTACTGGGAGTTTAATTCGTGCTCAATATATTGGATACAAAAATGAGAAAGGTGTATCCAGAGAGTCATCAACGGAAACCTATTTTAGATTATGTCTTCAGAGTAATGGAGATAGATTTCAGGGAATTAAAATAGAATTAGAGGCTGGTAAAGCATTGGAATTGATTGATAGAAAGGAAAGTATTGCTATTTATTATAATAATGGAACAAGTGTTTTGTTTGATATTGATATACCGAAACATTACAATGCATACGAGAGTGTTATATTAAGTGCTTTGAATAATGACAAGACATTGTTTGTTTCTTTGGAAGAAGTATATGGGTTGTGGAAATTTGCTGACCAGGTAGCAAGAGAGATGGTAAAGACCCCTCTTCTATACTATAGGAAGGGAGAGGGCTCAGATTTAGTTAATAGTTAATAGTAAATAATATGAAATTAAATAAAAAGCCAGTAGTTACAGTATTTGGATTAGGTAAGATGGGGGCACAGATTGTTAAGCGACTCAGCAAAAAAGGTTTTAAAGTGTTGGCATGGAATCGTAGTGAAGAACCTGTTAAAGAAATCAAAAAGCTGAAAATATTTGCCACAACAGATTTAAATGAGGTTATGAAAAAATCTAGAGACAGTAAAAGTATTTACTGGGTTATGTTACCTCATGAAATTGTGGATGATTTTATTTTCGGTGATTCTGGAATGATTAAGTATTTAAAGCAAGGAGATATTATTATAGATGGTGGAAATTCATTCTATAAAGAGACGATGCGAAGAAGTGATTTATTATTGGAACAGGGAATTTATTATTTTGATTCAGGAACCAGTGGTGGTGTATGGGGAGAGAAAAATGGATTTGCCTTAATGGTTGGTGGACCAAAGCAAAAATGGGTTGCTGTAGAACCAATATTTAAATCATTATCATCTGGTAAAAATTATGCATATTTAGGTAATTCAGGTGCTGGGCATTTCACTAAAATGGTTCACAATGGAATCGAGTATGGAATGATGGAGGCTATTGGTGAGGGTTATGCAGTCTTAGAAGCATCACCATTTAAACTTAATCTAAATGATGTCACACGTGTATATCAGGAAGGTTCGGTGGTTAGAAGTTGGCTCATAGATTTGTGCAGGAATATTTTTGAAAAAGAAGATATTAAAAGGACAAATGGATTTATCAATGCTACAGGGGAAGGTGAGTGGACGATAAATACTGGCAAAGAATTGGGTGTGGATGTCAGAGTCATAGAAGATGCTTTGAATGTTCGTAAAGAATCATCTGATCCAAAGAATCAGGACAAGTTTTCAAATAAGATTGTTGCACTACTTCGCAAGCAGTTTGGTGGTCATGGTATAATTAAAAACAAATAAATGCTTAAGTATATAAAATCAGAAAATTACAAAGACGGTGCAGAATCAATGGCCAAGACCATTATTAGGTTTTTGAATGAGGGCAAGAGGGTATTATGGATTCTAACGGGAGGCTCTAGCATTCCTGCTTGCGTTGAAGTTTTTAATCATGTCAAACAGAATTATTCATTAGATAATTTAACTGTGACGTTAACAGATGAGAGGTACGGTCCTGTTGGGCACGCTGACTCTAGTTGGCAAAAGTTAATAGACGAAGGTTTTGTATTTGAGGGCCTCCACACAATTCCTGTATTGACTGGTGCTACATTCGAAGATACTGCGAGTCAATTTGAAGAAAATATTAAAAATGCTTTTAATAATAATGATGTTATTATTTCTGCTTTTGGCATTGGCAGTGATCTTCATATTGCTGGGATATTACCCAATAGATCGGCTTCCAACGAATCGGAATTAGTATTGGCTTACCATACACCTACCTTTAACAGGATTACTTTAACTTTTGGTGCAATAAAAAGAGTTAATATTGCTTATGTATTTATATTTGGTGATACAAAGAAAAAAGTGATTTCTGAATTACAAAACAGAGATCAACCACTTTTCATAAAACCAGCCTTTATACTGAAATCAATACAAGAGGTTTATATTTATAGCGATCAAATTTAGATTTAATAAATTCTGTAAAATAGATAAGATACATTTACAAACAATTTAATTATTATTTAATCCACATATTTATGTTTAGAACAAATAAGAAGATATCACTTTTTCTTTTATCAATCAGTTTTTTTCTCCCAGCCATTACTACTTTGGCGGCATCTTCTGATTGCCTTGATTTAAAGTATTCTCTCTACACTGGATTGACTGATAGCGGTGCCAATGGAGCTATTTATAGATTGCAAAACTTTTTGGTGAGTCAAAATCTTTTGGACGCAACTCCAACTGGATACTTTGGTAGTATGACTTCAAATGCTGTAAAAGCATTCCAATCAAGCTATGGCATAGAAGCAACTGGAACAGTGGGTCCGGTAACTCGAGCCCAAATAAAGAGTTTGAGTTGCAACACTAAACCGCTTACGATTTTTAGTATGTCCCCAATATCTGATACGGTAGGGACTACAATCAAAATAACAGGATCTGGATTTGGGGAAAAGAATACAATACTTATTGGTGGTGGCACTTTGACTAATGTTCCTTCAAGCCTAAATGGCACAGTCATAACTTTTGTTTTGCCAGAATACATAAATCCTTATTGTTCTACCGGAGATGCGTGCGCAACAGTAATGAAAAAAATAAATTCAAACACCACATATGAAATTTCTGTTTTAAATGATGATAGACAAAGTAATAAAAAAACATTTTCAGTGACGAGTAAGGATGCTACTACAAAAATTAGTTCAATATATAAAACCTTTGGTTTAGTTGGTGACACTGTGACTGTTACTGGTGTAGGATTTTTTTCTACAAATACAATCTTATTTGGGTCTGGGGTTGTAACTAATGTTTCATCATCTGATGGTACCGAGATGTCATTTAAAATTCCTACTAAACTTTATCCAGAGTGTTTTTATTCTACTCCAGCATGCACATCTCCTGTTTCAACAACAACACCTGGTACTTATGAAGTGCAGGTAAGTAATGTGTACGGTATAAGTAATTCCAAAACATTTACTGTTACGTCACCATCTATAAGTGGCCCATCCATTTCATCAATTTCACCTACATCTGGAGAAAAAGGAGGTAGTGTAACTATTTCTGGTTCAGGATTTAACGCCCCGAACCTTAAAGTAAAATTTGGATCAGAGACTATAGAAAATGTTTCTTCAAATAGTGGTGGTACAAAAATAACATTTATTGTACCTAGTACCACAAGGACTTGTGATTCTACCAGTGGAAGTATGTACAGCGCATATATTCCACTTACAGATACAACAAATATTGTGTGTTCTAACACCGCTCTGTCACTAGGTACATATAAAATTTCTGTTCAAAATGCTAATGGAATTAGCAAATCTAAGAAATTTACCTTGAAAACCTCCTCTACTTCTTATTAGCTTGGAGCTATAGAAAGTGATGTTGATGACCACCTCAAATAGGTGGTCATTTTTGTATTAAATCTCCAAGATTCTAAACCCCAATGTTTTTTCCCGCCACGTATCCAGTAGTCCAGCAGATTTGAAGTGAGTATCCTCCAGATGGTCTATCAATGTTTAGAATATCACCAACTAAATACAAATTTGGATATAATTTGGATTGCATTGTTTTGAAATTAACTTCTTTTAGGTCTACTCCACCTGAGGTAACAATTGCCTTATCTGTTCCGAGGAGTTCGTTCACTTCCATTTTCATATTTTTGGCTGTTTCGATTAGTTCCATTCGTTCTTCTTTGGTGATACTATTGCACTTTTTATCTGGGTCGATATTAGATTTTTCTAATACTATAGGAGATAGTGCACTTACAAAAAGTTCATCAAGTGAGTTTTTTATCTTTTTATTATGTTCTCGTATGAATATTTCTTGTAGTTTTTTATTAAACATTCCATGGTCTAGTTCTGGCAGTAAGTCTATTGTGATAAATACATCCCCATAAGTCAGGAGCTCCCCAATATCTTTGCTCATATTAAGTACTGTTGGACCTGTTATTCCAAAGTGAGTAAACAGGATTTTACCTTTTGACATTTTTTGCTTTTTATCAAACTGTGTGACTGTTATTTTTACTTCCGGCATTGTTATGCCTTGTAAAGTTTTTACCCATTCATCTTTGATAGCTATTGGTACAAGGGATGCAGATGGTTCTATTACATTATGCCCAATTTCTCTAAGCCATTTAAATCCATCGCCAGTTGATCCTGTTTCTGGGCGTGACTTTCCACCAGTTGCTAGAATAAAGTTTTTAGCACTTATGATTTTTCCATCAGAAAGTTTTACTCCAGTTATTATATTTTCATCTTTCACGAATCCTTTAACAGAGGAATCATATAGAATTTCTACACTACTTTGTTTTAGTTCATTTACTAAAACATTCCAAACTGATTCTGATTTATTACTTGCAGGGAATACTCTCTGGAGAGCTTCAGTTTTGGTAGGCATGTTATGAGAATGAAAAAAGTCCAAAGTATCTTTCACTGCAAATTGCGAGAAAGGGGAGTATAGGAATGGTTCAGCGTCTTTGAATTTGGCGAGAAGTTTTTTATTGTCGTATTCTTCGTTGGTGACGTTACATCTCCCTCCGCCAGTAATCAGGAGCTTTTCACCAAGGCGAGAATTTTTCTCAAGCAAAAGCACCTTCAAACCTTTTTTTGAAGCTTCAATTGCAGACATCATTCCAGCAGGTCCTCCGCCGATGACGACTACATCATATGTGTTGTTACTTATACTCATTTAGACATACTACCATAAAATATTGACAAATCCACAGTTTCGGTATATTATTATCTTTAAGTGAATCTCATCCTCATTCGTTAGTTTGAATGTAATTTTGGGAGTCATTTCCAAAGCATTCGAACGCTTGGTGGCTCTCTAATGAGCCTGATAAAAATCTAATCGCTGTAGGAAAGCAAATTAACGCTTACCAGCCAAACTCTTAAAATTTCGGCTGCAAATCAGAAATTTCTTCGCATCATATAAATATATGATTTGTCGAAATCTCAGATTTTCGCACGAAATTTTAAAACTTTAGCTAGGTATTAGATTTTAATCAGACTCAAAAATACGAGCCTAAATAAAGCAAAAGCTGTGAAAGTCTGACTTTCACACATTTTAATATTTTGCTTTTCTAATCAGGGTTTTAACACCTTATATTATTTATGTATAACAGAACAGGAGGTGCTCCTCGTGGAGCAGGTGCTAGTAGATTTGGACAAAGAAGTTCAAGTTCAAATGCAGGCGGGTCTACCCGTCCAGCAGGTGGGTTTAGTAGAGGTCCAAGTAGAAGTGGTGGATCGGAAAACAGAAGCGACGGAAGTCGTGGTGGTTTCGGACGCCCACAAGGCGGGGGGTTTAGAGGTGGAAGTCGTGGTGGTGGATTTGGAGGTGGACGAGGAGGCCGAGGGGGATTTAGATCTCGTGGGCCAAGAATTGATGTTTCAAAATTCATCAACAAAGCAGTTATTACAGAAGTTGTTGAGGTATTCAAACCGGAACATCTTTTTGCTGACTTTAAAATTGAAGAAAAATTAAAGGCAAACGTTTTGAAAAAGGGTTATACAACTCCAACACCTATTCAAGATAGAGCTATCCCACATGTACTTCGTGGTGAGGATGTTGTTGGTATTGCAAACACTGGTACAGGTAAAACTGCTGCGTTTTTAATTCCATTAATTAATAAAGTAATAATGGATCCAAAACAAAATGTTTTGATAATGGTTCCTACTCGCGAGCTCGCAATTCAAATTGATCAAGAACTCAAGGACCTAACTCCAGGTATGAAGATATATTCTGTCTGTTGCGTTGGAGGTGCTCCAATAAGTATGCAAATAAGAGATCTTAGATATCAAAATAACTTTATTATTGGTACTCCAGGAAGATTGAAAGATCTTGAACGAAGACGAAGTATTAATTTCGCAGAGTTTGTCACTGTAGTACTTGATGAGGCTGACCGAATGCTTGATATGGGATTCATCGCTGACATGAAATATGTTATGGGACTAATGCCAAAAGAGCGTCACACACTATTTTTCTCTGCAACAATGTCTCGTGACATTGAAGTTCTGATTAAAGATTTTTTGAAGAATCCTGTTACTATTTCAGTTAAGACTGGTGATACTTCAAAATCAGTCGATCAGGACATTGTTAGAGTTGATCGAGATAAGAATAAGCTTGATGTACTACATGATCTATTAAATCAAAAAGACTTTTCAAAGGTGCTTATTTTCGGTAGAACAAAACACGGAGTAGAAAAGCTCATGGATACTTTAGTTCAAAAAGGATTCAAAGCGGAATCTATTCACGGAGATAAAAATCACGGTAGACGACAGAGAGCTCTAAAATCATTCAAAGATAATACAGTTCAGATACTTGTGGCGACAGATGTTGCTGCACGTGGACTTGATATTCCTAATGTGACTCATGTTATAAACTTTGACCTACCAGAAACTTACGAAGATTATATTCACCGTATCGGCCGAACAGGGCGAGGTGGAGCGAAAGGTAAGGCACTTACATTCGTTGATTAAGGAATAGGTAGTTAGTTGGTAAGTTTGTAAGTTGGTGAGGAAAATTCTAAAGAAAAGCACGGCGCCCTTGGGCGCCGTGCATTCTTCATTTCCTAACAACCTCATCAGTAGATGATGCCCGGGAGCGGTAAACCAGCTTACAAACTTATCACCTTCTTTCTAATTCTTCTTCTTTATATAAGTCCTGATATCCTCAAACGTTCCTCCAACTTTTTTGCCTGGGTTAAAAATGTTTAATGGGTCAAAAATATCCTTTGTTTTTTGGAAAAGTGAAACGACACTGGCTCCAAACATTTGTGTTAGGTATGGTGTGCGAATTATACCGTCATTGTGCTCCGCTGTTATTGAACCATGATACTCGAGTACTAGATCATAAACTTTTTTGGAGAGTTCTAATATGGTGTCGGCAGAGAATGGGGAATTGAGATTCATAAGAGGAATGATGTGGAAATTACCGTTACCAGCATGTCCTGCAATTGTGTAGATGAGTTTGTATTCTTTTAAAAGTGCTTGTATCTTTGGTAGAAATTCTGGCAGATGTTCAGGCTTTACAATAATATCATCAATGAAGGGTGCTGTTCGTTTACCTTGGACATGTTTGCGTAGCATATTGAAACTTTCTCTACGGATTTTCCAATACTTCAATGCTTCTTCTGAATCACTCGCAATACGCATCTTATAATCGAAATGTTTTATTTTATCCGCCACTTCTTTCAATTTGTTGGATACATTTTCTTCTGAAGAATCAGAAAACTCTACAAGAAGAATTAATTTTGGCACCCCTCCAGTCGCCATCATTATAACTTCTGGGATAAACTTAATCCCTAATTTTATAGCACCGATAAATCCGAGTTGTTTGAAGAAATCAAAAAAGAAACGGACCGCCAGTTTCATACTGTAATCATCATAACTTTCTAAACTATCTGGTTTGAATGGTAGTATCTCGTTTACGATTTTACTTAAATTCTTTATATCTGGCATAAATACTGCTAACACATTGGAATAGGGCATTACAGGTACGAGTTTAAAAGTTATTTCGGTTACAATTCCCAGGGTACCTTGTGATCCGACAATTAGTTTACACAGGTCAAAGTTCTCATTTTTATCTATTACATTCCACAAATAATATCCTGCAGAGTTTTTAGATACGTCTGGTTTAGCATCGTCTATTTCTTTTTTATTCTCTTTAATTAAATTGTATATTTTCTTATACACCTCAGCTTCAAAACTGGTCTCAGTTATCTTCTGTGTTAATTCTGTCAAAGTTAGAGGTCTAACTACATATTCATTTCCATCTTTTAAAACCACTTTTAGTTTTTCAATATAATTTTCTACTTTGCCATACTTGATTGTTTTCTCTCCTCCACTGTTATTGGCGACCATTCCACCGACTGCACAGATTTCTTTGGATGCAGTAAAAGCTGGCATTATTCTTTTTATCTTCAGAGTTTCCTTTTCTAGGTCCCGATAAAAACATCCTGGTTCTACTGTTGCGTGGCTCTCGGTTACTTCTCTTATGACGTGCATGTATTTTGTAAAATCCATAATTATGGATGTCCCTATGGACCCTCCTGACATACATGTACCTGCGGAGCGTGGTGTTATAGATATAGTCCTGTCAGTCACTTTGGTATTATTAACAAATCTAACTAAAGCCTTAACATCTTCACTATCCCTCGGGAACACCACAAGCTGTGGTTTTATTTCGAATAAACTAGCGTCGTTTGAGTAAGTTTTTAATGTTGTTTCATCATTTTCAATATCACCTCTAAATATCTTCTTTATCTCGTCTATTTGTGTTTGGGTCATTTGTAAATTATAGCTTAAAAAGTGTTTTTATTAAAATCTGCTACAATTAGTCTATGAACAGACTTTCAAAAAGACAATTACAGGGTGTTATATTTGTATTAATTATTATAATCATTCTTCTATCAAATCGTTCCGCAGTTTTTGACGAATACTTTTCCAAGATTGTTAATGATGTTCAGATAGAAGATACAGATTTTGGTAATATGGATAGAGTGCTGGTACCTAGGGTGGTGGACGGAGATACTTTGAAGATTAAAATAGGCGATAAAGAGGATACTGTTCGTCTTATTGGAATTAATACCCCGGAATCAGTTGACCCGAGGACAACTGTAGAATGTTTTGGCAAAGAAGCGTCAGTTAAAATGAAAGAACTTGCAGAAGGTAAGGAAGTATTAATAGTCAAAGATCCAACTCAAAGTGAAAGGGATAAATACGGTAGATTGCTCGCGTATGTGTATCTTGCAGATGGTACACTACTCAATCAAAAAATGATTGATGATGGATATGCCTTTGAATACACTTATAATATTCCATATGAATTCCAAATAGAATTCAAAGCGTCCGAAAAAGAGGCGAGAGAAAAAGGTTTGGGATTGTGGGACAAGGATGTATGTGACTATTTAAAAACCCTCAACCTTATTTAGTTTGAAAACCTGCCCGCCATGCCTGATCGGCAAGTCTTTGGCAGGCGGGTTGATAAATTTAATATTGAAAATTCTAAATCAAAAACAAAGTTTTTGATTTAGAGCGGTCGTTTCTTTGTTAGTCCTTCTTGTCTAGGATATTCTTTTGGAGTTTGTTTGATTTTCTCAACAATTATAAGTTGTCTTTCCGGTAAAATAGTTGATTCTATTTTGACTATTTCTTTAATATTCCCACCTAAAACCTCGATTGCATTTTTTGATGATTCTATTTCCTCAGTTCCTGCTTTCTTCTGGGATATAAATATTCCTCCAATTTTTAAGAAGGGAATTACATATTCTAAAAGTATTGGCATAAGAGCTACGGCTCGAGATAGTGCGACGTCAAAACTTTCTCTGTAATTTGGATGATTGGCTAAAAGTTCTGCTCGATTTTGTACCGCTTCAATATTCTTTAAATCCAGAGTTTTAATAATATGCTTCAGAAATGTTACTTTCTTACCTGTAGCTTCAAGTAGTGTTACATGGAGACGAGGATTCAAGATCTTTACCACTAGTCCAGGGAATCCTGCGCCAGTTCCAATATCTATTACTTTAACCGCATTTTTTGGTATCGAGTTAATAACTGTAATAGAGTCTAAAAAATGCTTATGCCATACTTCTTTTGGATCTGTGATACCTGTCAGGTTGAATTTCTCATTCCACTCCAAAAGCTCCTTTAGGAATATGTTTAATGATTCCAGTACTTCTGGGGTTACTTTTATACCTTCTTTTTCTGCGTAATCTTTAAAATCGTTCATATTGGATGATAATGTCACAAAAGCACTGTTTTGTAAATTAAAAATTTTCAAAATTGATTATGGATGATATAATATTGTTATGACAACAAGTCTCACAGAGCTCATAGTATCTCTCCGCAAATTAAATCCTACGTTTACGGATGAGATAATTCGCGGACACCTTATAAATCTCGGTAATTCCAAAGAGGCTGTTGAAGATGCTTTACGTGTTGTTAATGGGGGTGGCGCGAGTGAGATAATCCAGAATGCTGATAGGGATATGTCAAAAGGTGTTGTTTTTGAGGAAGATACTATTAAGCAAAAGAGTGGATTTGATGTTATAAATTCACAAAATAATAAGGTAGTTTTAAAGAGAAAGCATCATCTACTGAGAAATATATTTATTCTTATAGTTTTAATGATCGTTTTAATTATGGGGCTTATGTTTTCTATTGGTAGTTTGACTTTGGGTGATTTTAAGAATATTAATGTTGAATGGGACAAGATTTCAAGTATTGATTATCTCAAAAAAGAAAGTTCGTTTTTTCTGAAAAATTCATACTCAAAAATTAATCAAACTATAGGAGTGATTAAGTCAAAATTCATTTTTACAAAAACACCATTAATGGAGGAAAACTTACTTATTTCAAATGAAAATTCAGGAATTGTAATTAATGATCCGGAGGTTATTAGAGCGACCCAGATTAAGAGGGTTAACAAAGTCAGAAGTGCTCTGAATGCTTATGTGGCTGTGTATGGTAAATATCCTACTGATTTACTGGATATGACAAAAGAGAATGTTGATAAAAATAAAGTTCAGTTACCTCTATTAACAGTTGATGATATTAGTGATTCGTTCTCCAAAAATAAGTTTGTATATAAAATCGATCCAAAATTAGGATTTTATCTATCTTATAGTATGGAAGTACCGACGGGTGCTGTTAAGTCTGGCCTGTTTTATGATCTAGTTGATTATCGCTTAGTTTATAATACAAAGACAAAAAGTAGCTCATATGTACCCATCCTTAGGTATGTAAATGGTTTGAACACCGCAACAAGAGATATAATTTCTATAGAGGCCGTTAAATTACCGCAAACTGACTTAAACAAAAATCTGATTCCAGATTCATTAGATTAATATAATATGACTGAAATAAAATCTAAAAAGCTTTGGTTTAGAGCTAAGACTTATGGATATGGTTGGACACCTTGCACTTGGCAGGGATGGGTTGTGACATTGTTTTATATTGCTAGTAGTATGACAATATTTATTCAGATTGATAGAAGTAATCATTCCGGAAGTTATACTTTAAATAGGTTTGCTTTACCATTCATTGCATTAACTTTTTTTATGATAGTTATTTGTGTATTTAAGGGAGAAAAAGCTGGGTGGAGATGGGGAAAGTCAGTAAATAGTAAGTAATAAATAATCTTTTTTACTTACTATTCATTATTAGTTATTTACTTATACTTTATGTCACTAGGAGATATGTTCAAAAAGGTTAATAGTAGTTCTTCAAATACTTTTAATAATGCGCGCAGTCGCATTATGGATGAAAAGAATGCTCATGATAAACAGATGCAAATGCATGATATGGATAAAATTAAGCAAGAAATATCTCATCGTAGATTGGAACACCAAAAGATAGAGAATGAATTACGTAGAGTTAGACAAGATTTAATTAGACTTAAAACTGGACATCGAGATACTAACACTTTAAATTTGATTCGTAATACAGAATCACAGGTTCGCACTTTAGAATCCGAAAGTAGGATGATTGATTCTGATATCCGTATGAAAACTCTCGAAGTCCAGCGCCATGGGGGAATGAGTTTTTAAAATACTATTTATTATTAGATGATAATTTTTATTAATTAATTTATATTCCAATATTCTTGAGAATATTGGAATATAAAAACTATATAATGAATAAAAAAATAAAAAGTGCTAGAGAATTAGAAAGGTGTTTCAAGGGTGTGGCTAATCATTGGAGAATTGAAATTCTTTTGGTAATTTCAAAAAATCCGGGAATCATTCTGGATTCCATTTCAGAAATATTAGATTGCAATATAAAAACAGTGTCCGAGCATTCAAGAAGGTTGGCCCATTCTGGATTAATTAATAAGAAATATAAGGATAGATGTGTTCTTCATTATCTCTCACCATATGGTAAAGCTTTCATTAATTTTATTAAATCATTCTAATATTCTCAAGAATATTGGAATATAAAAGGTGGGTTTATGGGGCTTAAGGAGATCGTGGGTTTATAGTATAATGGTTTTATTATGAAATATATTAAGGGGTTTAAAGAGCTAAATCGGAGGAATACGGATATTGCTGGGGGTAAAGGAGCATCCTTGGGGGAGATGACTAACGCGGGGATTCCTGTGCCACCGGGGTTTGTAGTGCTTTCGGATGCTTTTGAATATTTTATCCGTGAGACTGATTTGATACAGGAGGTTGATGCAGAGCTCAAGAAGGTGAATCACAAAGAGATGGAATCTGTAGAGAGAGCATCAGAGGTTATAAGAGAACTAATTGAGAAAGCTAAAATTCCAAAGGATCTGGAAAAGGAAATTCTAGAGTCTTATAAAAAATTGGATGCAGAGTTTGTGGCTGTACGAAGCAGTGCTACTGCAGAGGATGGGGCTGAACATGCTTGGGCAGGTCAGTTGGATAGTTTTTTAAATACCAAGAAAAAGGATTTAATAAAAAACGTCCTCAGATGTTTTGCATCGCTTTTTACTCCACGTGCAATATTCTATCGTTTTGAAAAAGGTCTCAATAATGCACACATCTCTGTTGCGGTAGTTATCCAGAAAATGGTTCAAAGCGAAAAGTCTGGGATTGCTTTCTCAGTTCATCCTGTGACCGAAGATAGGAATCAGATGATTATTGAAGGGTCGTGGGGGCTTGGAGAAGCGATAGTGTCAGGACAAGTCACACCGGACAGTTATGTAGTTTTAAAAAATAGTAAGGAAATTTTGGATGTTAATGTGGCTGAAAAGTCTAGAGGATTGTTCAAAAGTAAATCCGGAAGCAATGAATGGGAAGATATAGTAGATAAGAAAGCCAATGAACAATGTCTGAATGGTAAAGAGATTCTAGAACTTGGAGATTTAATAATGAAGATTGAGAATCATTATGGATTCCCTTGTGATATAGAATGGGCTTATGAGAAAAAGAAGTTTTATATTGTGCAGAGTAGACCGATAACTACTTTGAAATAAATGCAAGACTTCGATTACAAAAACTATAAATGGCAGATATTGGCAAGTGATTTTAATTCGCCATATATTCGTAATTACATATGGACATTATCTCCTTCGAAATATCCAAGCTTATTTGATTTACCTGTACCTGTTATAGGTATTGTTTCTAAAAAAGATGAGATTCATTATATAGGTGATTTGTCGACTTGGACCAAAACTCATGAGATGTTAAAAATTAAAGTGCTTGAAGATAATAATTTTATAGAAAATATTATCGACAAGACCAATGAATTAGGGGAAAGTTTTAATGAGTGGAGTGAAGATAATATATTTAAGAATGATTTATCAAATAAGACACCAGTAGATCTGATCAATCTTCTTAAAATATTTATTGAGAAGCAGTCGGAATTATATTCTTATGGAATTATGCTTCCAATATTAGATTTCGAAGGATTTTCTTTTGTTGAGAGTAACCTTGAAAAGTTTTTAAAAGACAAAGTTTCTGATAGTGAATATCAAAAATATTTTGATATTTTTACTACCCCACTCAATAATTCATTTGCACAGGATCAGGAGGAAGATATTTTAAGGATAATGCGTGATTTTTATGATAACGATTGGTTCAAAGATGTTACTAATAAGAATTTAGATGAAATTAAATCACTTTGGCCAGATTTTTATACGAGACTTCAAGAACATACAGCGAGACATTCATGGGTATATTATGTTTATGCAGGACCAGTATTTACAGAAAAAGTTTTTCTTGAATTTATTAAGGATTATCTTGAGAAGAATATCAATCCTAATGTTAAATTGAAAGAATTAAAAGATAAAAAGGAAAACAATAATTTATTAAGAGAACAATATATCAATGAATTAAAACCAGATAAATTTAACGAATCTATCTTAAGACTGGCTGGCAAGATGGTTTGGGCTAAGCCGAGACGAAAAGATTACCAGAGCAAATCTTATTATCACTTAGAAAAACTCCATAAAGAAATTGCAAAAAGATTATATATCTCTGTTTCTCAAACGCGCTCAACACCTGTTGATGTTTTAGAAGCGTCTCTAAAAGGGAACAATATTGATCTGAATATTCCGAACTCAATATTCAAGTTCCATGTCTGTTTACCAAGTGTAGATGGTGTCTTTACTATGAGTGGAAATGATGCAGAAGATTTTTATAATAATTCTATTGAAAAAGAAGAAGAGAAAGATTTTAGGAATCTGAGAGAATTGAGAGGTTCAGTTGCACAATCGGGAAAAGTCACTGGTATCGTCAAAATAGTAAACAAACCAGAAGATATACAAAAAATGAATGACGGAGATATCCTTGTTTCGGTCGCAACGACACCGAGTATTGTACCCGCAATGAAGAAAGCTGGTGCTATTGTGACAGACGAGGGAGGTCTTACCTGCCATGCTGCGATAGTTAGTCGAGAATTAGGCATTACTTGCATAATTGGAACAAAAATTGCTACAAAAGTTTTGAAAGATGGAGATTTGGTGGAGGTGGATGCAGATAAAGGGGTAGTAAGAATAATTAAGAAAGCGAATGAATAAGGAAAAAATAATTAACCAGATAAGAGGTAACAAAAGTTGGTATAACAAAAGTTATAGCGGGTATTATTTTGGTATTCATGAACAAGCCTTGGCCATTTCTCATGAGGCTTACGGTAATGATTTTATGTTGCCAATTATTTTGATGTTTCAGAACTTCAGTCAAACAGATCATTTTGATACATTTTGGAATTATAACCAAATGCGTCAGAGAAGAAATAAAATCATAAAAAGAGTTATTGAAGACAAAAAGTTTCTTATTGATATCGGTAAGGAACAGTCGTCACTCTATAAAAAATTCGTTAAAGTGTGTGATAAAGTTTCTGGGCTTAACCTTTCCAGATTATCTAATAAAGACTTAAAGGAAAATTTTTTTCTTTTGCATAATGCTTTATTGGATACGTGTCGTTGGTCTTATACTGTTGATATTTTGCTTTCCAATGAGTCGCCAGACTGGTTAGCGAAAGAGATACAAAAAGAGCTTGGTAAAAATGCAACCAATGAAGTGATTGAAAAACTCACTTACCCAATGCACGCTTCATTTGTTGAAGAGGCGCAGCTTGAAATGCTAGGTGTTGCTAAAAGTTTAGCAGATGGGAATAAGATGTTGGCTAAGAAACGTGCAGAAACGTTTGTAAATAAATATTTTTGGTTTAGAACAAACTATAAGCACTATACAAGGTTTACAGTTTCTGATTGTCTTAAGGAAGCTAAAAAGGAAATATCGGAGAATCTAAAAAGTAGAATTGAGCAATTAAAATATAAAACTAAATTTGAGACAAAAATTAAGAAAGGAATTTTCAAAAAATATAACGTATCTTATAGACTCAGGCAGATCATCAAATTATCAGAACTTTTTACTTATTTTCAAGATAAGAGAAAGGAGAAGGTTCTTCGCATGAATACATTGTCCTATGAGTTTCTTGATGAAATTGCAAAAAGATTTTCTATTTCAACACCACTACAGTTTTACTTTACTGCAAAAGAAGTATTTGAATTATTGGAGAATGGTAGATTAGATATTAAAAAAGCAAAGAAAAGATATGAAGATGGATTCCTGTCTATACATGTAAACGACAATTATTTAATAATTAATCCTGATGAATATAGGAATTTTGATATTCAGAATTTTTTTCCAGATCATGGAATAGTTAAGGAAATAAAAGGCTCGATTGCATATAAAGGTGTTGTGAATGGTAAAGTCAGGGTTTGTAAAACAGTGGATGATATTAGAGAGTTTAAACAAGGTGAGATTTTAGTAGCAAATCAGACAACTCCAGAATTTGTACCAGCAATGAAAAAGGCAATAGCAATAATTACTGATCAGGGTGGTATAACCTGTCATGCCGCGATAGTTTCTAGGGAATTAAAACTTCCTGCAATAATTGGTACCAAGATCGCTACAAAAGTTTTGAAAGATGGAGATTTGGTTGAAGTTGATGCGGAGAAGGGAATAGTTACAATTTTGGATAAATAAAAAACCGCTTCCCATCTTGTGACAGGAAGCGGTGATTGTAGCTCAACAGAAGCAGAATCAGCGCTCAGATTTCAACGACGGTGTTACCACCAGTTCCAGCATCGTCGTCGATGGTGATTTGGTACACCGTCGCTGATTTTGCATTGTTTGCGCCACCGAGGAACGATCCGATGAATTCGCGTCCAGTGACGAGCAATGAACCATCAGGAATCGCTCCCGCTAGGAATGCCCAGAGATCAACCCCGGGGGTTCCGATGAGGCCGATGTAACCACTGTCATGGATTGGAGTACCATCCGCGAGTAGAACATCGAATCCAGTCTCGGCTTTCTTCCCACTGTCGGCAGAGCCGAGGAGCGGGGAATATTTGACCGGCAAACCGCCAAGATCAAATACCGTATTGATGACTGTGTGGGTGTGGATGAACCGCAAACCTGTGCCGACAATGATACAGGTGACTTCGCGATTAAAGAGTTTGGCCGCTGCTGCGCGGATTTCCGCTACACCTGCTCCTGTGAGTTCAGGGTTAGGTCCTTCTGCCTTACTGCCGTGAGTGACGGCAAAGATTGTTTTCATAATTCAGTCGTGTCGGGATGTGGGTTTGAGTTGATGATCAAAGAAGTCAAAACGCTTGCATCTGCAAGTTGGTCTGTGAGCTGTCAAAGATCAATTAGTTAACATCGCAATGATAGCATATAATATCAGTATTGTCAATTCTATTGAGATATAGTATGATTGGAATGTGATTAAATATAAGGGTAAAAACTGGATATTTACGGTATCTCGCAATTTGTCTTTCTGGCATCAATCAAGTAGTGCTCGAGGTTATATAACTGGTATGAAAAAATTCGGTATACCATTTAAAGCAGTTAATGCTTTTGTAACTTTAAACGGTACAGAAACACATGTATTTTATGATCATGATGAACTTAAGAATTTCGCGAACATTATCATTGAATTTGCAAAAGATAAAAAAAGAATAACTGAACTTGAAAAATCTTATCGGAAATATGCAAGTGATCTTGTTCTATCACTCGATTTATTAAAAAAAGATATTTCTGTAAGGAATCTTAAATCTTTTTTAAAACATTATACAGAATATTGTTCTGCTCTCATGATTACACTTTTTATTGGCAGGAATGTTTCTGAGCAATTGGTGAATCATTTGCAAACTCTCGGTTTTTCAGATATTGATTATATTGTTTCGATAATTACGTATCCAAACGAAAATACACCACTCACAGAATCTCAAAAGAGTCTAATTAAAATTGGTCAAAAGATAAATTTGAATGATTTGAATAGTAAAAAAACCAACCAAAAAGTCAAAAAATGGCTAGAAAGGTTTCAGCATATTCCAGTGAATTTTTGTGAAGAACCGTGGAATGAGTATGATGCTAAGCAAATGCTTTCAGACTTTATAAAAAATAATTCGTCTAAACAATTGGAATTTATTAACAAAAGTCATAATAATAAGATTAAGGAAAGGAAAAATATTTTAAAACGAATTGATGATGAATTAGTAGAAAATTTTGCATATGCTATCGCCAAAGGTACTATTTTGAATGAATTTAGAAAGAATGTTTTTTCATACGTATCTCTCAATTATCGCCCAGTTTTTAAAGAAATTGCAAAAATCTGTGGCTCAGATAATTGGCGAGATTGTTTCTACCTCACAGTTGATGAGATGATAAATGTCGTCTCTGGTAGAAAAATTCATTTACCTTCTTTGAGGGAAAAGCGTAAAATTGCTGGTTGCGTTGTTGATGATAAAGGTAATGTACGGATAATGAAAAAACCACTCCTTAAAAAATTTCTTTCAGACTTACCGGATAGTCTAAAAAAAGTAGAAAGTAGGAAAAAGAGAACTCAATTTGAAGTTAGTGGAACTGTTGCAAATAGGGGAATTGTGAGAGGTGCGGTGAAAGTGATAAAGAATAGTGCAGAGTTTGGTAAGTTTAAAAAGGGTGATATTTTGGTAGCAACAATGACATCCGTTGATTTTGTTCCAATTATGGGTATTGCTGCCGCCTTTGTAACTAATGAAGGTGGAATAACATCTCATGCTTCCATTGTTGCTCGAGAGATGAATAAGCCATGCATTATCGGGACCAAAATTGCTACAGAAGTATTTCGGGATGGAGATTTAGTGGAAGTGGATGCGGAGAAGGGGATTGTAAAAATATTAGAAAGAGCTTAATATTCAGACATGGAATCACTACGAAATGCTGAACAAATAGGACATAAAGTAAGAACATGTCTAAAGTTTATTCGTCATGGTGAGAGAACAAAGACAGGGGAATTAACTGATTATGGTAGAGAGGTTACTAGGAGTGTTGCATCACCAAATATGGTTGAAGGAGATTGGCACGATAAGACTTTTGTTATTGGTTCTAATGTCGATCCGAATAGGAATGGTATAGGTAGGTCACTTGAAACAGCGGCAATTTATGGGCTAGAAACTGACGGTACTGCAACTACCCCTATACCGGAAGACAGGTTGAATTATAAACACATGAAGAGTTTGTTACCTTATAATCACACTGAGGTTTATAACTCGTTCCTGCCATCAAATTTTGAAACTCTTACTGATAAAGAAAAGGTGGAGGCAGCAAGAGTTGCTCAAGAAGGTGTAATGAAGCACTTGCTCGACCTCCACACCCCAGAAGCAGAGAGTTATAAAAGAGAGGCTGCAGGAGCTTTCGCAGATCTTGTTCTAGAATGTCAAAGAAAAAATCATGAATTGCCAAATGGATATACACAGACGGGTATTGCTGGTACTCATGGAGGTACTATGGAGTTTTTGCTTCAACAGGCGCTTGTATGTAAGGAAGGGGGTGAACAAAAAATAGGTTTTGACAACTTTGGTGTCATCGGAGGTATTTTTCATCCTTCTGAGAGTTATGATGTTGTACTTGAAACTGATGAAAGTGGTAAGGATGTGGCTATTAAAGTGATTTTTGATGATCCGAAGAGGGGTGTAGGTGAACTAACTCTCGATATAAATAAACTGAAAGAATTGGCTGTATTCTACAAAGAGAAGCAGCAATCATAACCATTTTATGAATCAAACTGACTTAAATATACTAAAGAATAAAAAATGGCATTTTACCTATGATCGTAAAATGTCATATCAAAGAATTCATTTGTTTAATTTTGGTTATTGCAATCAATACTCTAAGTTTTTTGGAGTGGATATAAATTCAGAGATTTATCGAATAAAAGACGAGCACGTTTCTGTTTACTTTGAGCTAAATGACCATAAAAAAGCATTCGAGGTAATAAGAGATAAATTCTTTACAAAGAAATCTGTAACACTTATTAAAAAGATTAACAAGATTATTGTTGCTGATTATAAAAAATTTATAAGCTTTTCAAAGCAACAGTCAACAAACTATTTGAACTTCAGTAATAAAAAAATCCTCTCAGCATTTAAAGGATTTTATAGACAGAATGAAAAGATAGCATTAGCAAATTGGCTTCTGTATCTATACATTGAAGAAATCCTCACGGAGGCTGTGCGCTTTAATCTTAATCAAAAAATCCACGATGCAAATTTGGTGGAAGAAATAATGACTAATATTTCTAAACCAACAACGATGTTGCCAATTGATACATATCATCTTGATTTGTATAAAATTGCTTTGCTCCCAAAGACAGATCAAGAATCAGCGGTTAAAAAATTAACACAGAAATATATAAGCTGGGGAGTATTTGATGTAACGTATGATGTACCCACCACCGATTTGCATGTAAAGAAACTAAGTGAAATTTTCCCCAAAGATGCTAAACAAAAAATACAAGAAATTAATGATAAATATAAAGAACAGAAAACAAAAAATAAAAATTTATCAAAATTCTGGAAGAACGATCCAGTATTGAATGCTTTTGTTGAGCTTTATACTCTTTATGCCAATTTTAAAGACTGGAAAAACTATTACAGAGAATTCAATTCATACAAATTTAAACTTTTAATTGAAGAAGTGTCACACAGGTTTGGTAGAAGTGTTTCCGAGATTGCTTTTTTAAATGTGAAGGAGATGACTTCTCTATTAACACAAAAGGATTTTGATTTTAGTAATGTGACCAAAATAGTTTCTGATGGTGCGATAGTATATCTGAACGGTAAAGAAATATTTGTCGATCAAGAGGTGGATTTGTCAGCCATTGACCATGAATTGTTACTGAAGGAAGAAGTGTTGGAAATAAAGGGCATGGTTGCATTCGCTGGGATTGTAAGAGGGATAGTGAAAGTGGTGACAAATATTGCCGATCTATCGGAAATTAACGCTTCAAATATACTTGTAAGTAGTACTACGCGACCAGATTATTTAGCATATATGCAAAAGAGTGCTGGGTTTATCACAAATGAAGGTGGAATGCTCTCACATGCTGCAATTATGGCGCGTGAGCTAAAGAAGCCCTGTATTATTGGTACCAAAATCGCAACTAAGGTTTTGAAAGATGGGGATTTGGTAGAGGTGGATGCGAATAAGGGAGTTGTCACTATTTTAAATAAGAAAAATGACAAATAACAGTTCAAAAAAATATACACTTGTTAATCAAGACATTGATACCTCTGTTATCTCTTTAGAGACAACGTGGAGAGGTATTTGTGATAACGAGTTGGAGAAGTACACAGGAACAAAACCGGATTCATTTTTGGAGGTCATCAGGGGTTCAACAATAAATTATTATGTAGATGTTTTAAAAATAAATGATTTTATATATAGATGCAACGATTTAGTTTTGAATAATAGGGAATTTCTTGATTTAATAAAACAGGGAACAGTCACTTCTTCAAAGGAAATGAGAGAATATGCTCTAGATTTATTTCCAAGAATTGATCAAATAGATATAAGAGAGTTTCCTTCGATACTCAATAAAATTATGTCATTGCAAGAGAAGTGCGCAATGTATGGTACAGCTTTTGCATTTTGTGATGTTCTTGGGGGTGTAACTAATGAACTTATTAAAATAGTTCAAAAAAGAGAAAGTTTAAAATTCTCAATCCATGATTACACTACAGTACTTGGCTTACCCGAAGATAAAAGTTTAACTGAAAGTGCTTATGAGGAAGTAAGAAATTCAGATAATGATTCGATTCTTTTGAATAAATATTTTTGGCTTGATCAAGGATATATTGGGAGGGGTTTAAATATTGAAAAATTAAGAGAAATTAGAGATATAAAAAAAGTTGTAGAAGAGGGTCCAGATAGAGATGAATTAATTAGAGATCTTCAGTTAAGCGAGGAAGAAATGAATAAATTCATAATTTCTCAAACTGTTGTTGCTATGAAGTCACTCAGAATTGATTCGCGCCAGTTTCTGTATGTTGTTTTAAATAAAATTATGGATAGAATTTCTTCCATCCAAAATATTCCTAGTGATTTGCTTAGTGTTATGACAATAAATGAGCTTTCCTTAGTTTTAAAAAATATTAAAAATTTGCCCAATAATCTTATTAAGAGATTTGGTCATAGTGTGTTTGTATCAAAAGGAGATAAATATAATGTTTTAATTGGAGATGATGCAGATAAGTTTTTATTTGAGGTTACAGAGAGACAAAAGGAATTAGAAGTTATAGAAATAAAGGGACAGGTGGCTCAGGTAGGAAATGTCAAAGGAATTGTTAAGGTTGTTTTTGGCCCCCAGCATCTTAAGAAAGTGATGGAGGGAGATATTCTCGTATCTGTTGTGACAAGTCCTCAGTTACTTCCTGCTATGAAGAGGGCTGGTGCATTTATCACTGATATTGGAGGGATAACTTCACATGCTGCCATAGTCGCCCGAGAACTTCAAAAACCATGTATTATTGGTACCAAAATCGCAACTAAGGTTTTGAAGGATGGGGATTTGGTAGAGGTAAATGCTGATAAGGGGACAGTGACTATCTTAAAAAGGGCTTAATTTTTTGAACCCAGCACTAAATTTCATAGAAAATTTAGTGCTGGGTGAACTAGAAAATTTAGATGTTTTTTGATAAGATGATTGGATGTCTAAAGAACGACCAAAATCAAATTGGAAGCAGGTAACACGGTATTTTTGGATGCATGCTAAAAACTACAAGCTATTGTTTTTTACAATGGCTATTTCTTATACGATTGGCACATTTTTTGATAATGTGGCCGTCCCTTTCTTTTATCGAGCAATCATTGACGGAATAACTAATTATATTTCTGCAGGCGGTGTAGCTTCTCTTGTTACGGAATCTTTCAGATCAGAAATTATGAAATATGTTTTTGTTATTATCTCTATATTTATTGGTACAAGATTTTTCTATAGTTTGGGAGATTATACTATGTCATCTTATCAGGTGAAGGCACTTCGGGATGTTACAAACTTTGCATTCTCTAAGATGATAAACCACTCGTATCAGTTCTTTGTGAATTCTTTTGCAGGAAGCCTGGTGAAAAAGGTTGGGAGATTCGTACATTCATTTGAAGAAGTGAATGATATTTTAATGTACAATGTTTGGCTTCAGATAGTGAAGCTCGTTAGTGTTTTTGTGGTTTTGTTTATTATTGCTCCATTTATTGCGAAATTATATGTTGTATGGGCTTTCTTATTTATTGTCCTCTCTTTTTATCTTGCTAGAAAGAGAGTCAAGTATGATATAGCCGAAGCTTCAGCAGACTCAGCTACCACCGGAAGAACTGCTGATGTCTTTACTAATGTTTTGAATCTTAAAATGTTTTCATCAAGTTTCAGAGAAAGAGAGTCATACAGTGATGTAGTAAATTATCAGATGAGAACAAAAGCGAAAGCATGGAGTTTTCAGAATTATACTTATGTTTTACAAGGAATTGTTGTTACGTGGCTTGGAATAGTATCGTTGTATGTTTCTGTGTCGCTATGGTTTGATGGAATTATAACTCTGGGTACTGTAGTTCTTGCATATAGCTACTCCAATACTATATTTGATAGTGTATGGAACTTAGGGAAGCAGATGTCTAGATTATCTAAATCATTCTCAAATGCAGCTGAGATGGTAGATATTATTGATGAACCACTTGAAATAATTGATTCGAAAAATCCAGAAAAATTAAAAATTAAGGAAGGTGAGATCATTTTCAATGATGTTAAGTTTTCTTACAAACAAGGAGCCAATATTTTGGAAAACTTTAATCTTAAAATAAATGCAGGCGAGAGAGTGGGGGTTGTGGGAACTTCAGGTGCAGGTAAAACCACAATTACAAAATTGCTTCTCAGGTTTGCTGATGTAAAAGGTGGAGCTATTACTATTGATGGGCAGGATATAAGAAATATCACACAGGACGATTTACGATCGGTGGTGTCGTATGTTCCACAAGATCCGATACTTTTTCATAGATCATTGGCGGAAAATATTGCATATGGTAGACCTGGGGCAAGTATGGAGGAAATAGTGGAAGCTTCCAAAAAAGCCCATGCAGATGAATTTATTAGAGGATTATCACACGGATACGATACTCTGGTGGGTGAGCGAGGTGTGAAGCTATCTGGAGGTGAGAGACAGCGCGTGGCTATTGCACGAGCAATACTTAAAAATGCTCCAATACTAATTCTTGATGAGGCTACAAGTTCACTGGATTCTGTATCAGAAACTCATATAAAAGAAGCATTAGATATATTGATGCAAGGTAGAACGACTATTGTCATTGCTCACAGGCTTTCTACAATTGAAAAAATGGATAGGATTATTGTGATGGAGAAAGGGGAGATTGTGGAAGAGGGGAATCATAAAGAGTTGATAAATAAAGCGGGTGTTTATAAGAACTTCTGGGAGCATCAGTATAAGGGATTCATTAAGTAGAGAATATATTTAAACATTTAAGAATTTAAAAAAGCACCGCGCCTTAAGGCGCGGTGCTTTTTAGGCATACTTTATACTTTATACATAATACATTATACTGTTAGGACATGGCTAAAATCACAATATTTGGAATGGCGGGGACAGGGAAAGGTACAGCGGTCAATATCCTAAAGGAGAAGTTGGGATATAAGTCTTTTTCTGGTGGAGATTTTGCTCGACATACTGCAGAAAAAATGGGATTAACATTACTTGAGCTTGATGAATTGTCGAAGACCGATAGCAGTATTGATATTGAGAGGGACAAAGTTATAAGTGAATTTGGTAAAAATAATGATAACTTTGTTGTTGAGGCCAGACTTGCCTGGCATTTTATTCCTGATTCATTCAAAATATGTTTTGTCTGTGATTTCGATGAAAGAACAATGCGTATTGCTCGAAGGGAGTATAAAGATATTGAAGTTGTGAGGAGTGAGACTATTCAAAGAGAAAAATCTATATATGAAAGATTTGAGAAATATTATGGGATAAAAGATTTTGAAAATTTATCACATTTTGATTTGGTCATTGATACTACACACATAAGTCCAGAAGAAATAGTAAAAATGATTATTGATAATTTAAAAGCAAAAAATTTAATTTAGTATGCTAAGAAAATTTACAATTATCTTGGGTTTATTTTTTATAATATTATCTTTGATAACTATTGTTCCCAATAATTTAGTAGGGAAAAATGCAATATTTGTTACAGATTTTTTGCGTAACTTCATACATTTGATTATTGGTGGATTGCTATTATTTTTTGCTATCTGGAATACGGAACATTTGTTAAAAGTCTATAGAGTGCTTGGTTATATGTTCATATCTCTGGCTATAGCTGGTGCTTGGTCCACTGGATATGATATAGGGAAGGTTTTTGGAATAATGATTGTTAATGGAGTTGGTAATATTTTTAATTTGATTGTTGGGGTGTATTATGTTGTTATCGGCACTTATGAAATTAGAGAGGAAAAAAATTAGAACACTAATATGAAACATAACACCCTCAATTTTTCTATATTAATATTGGTGGCGCTAGTAGCTTCTTGGTTTATAAATGTTAAAGCTAAAGAAGCAATTAGTGATTTTGAAAAATTAGGAGCAGTGAAAAATATTTTCGATAAAAAATTAGAGGAAAATGTAGTAATGGTGTCTCCCAGAAAAGGAGATGTTATAAGCACTCCAGTAAAAATTCAAGGAAGTGTTTCTGGCAGATGGTTTTTTGAGGGAACATTGATTGGTAGAATAGTTGATTCTGATGGTAATGTTCTGGGTCAAGGCCCTTTGATTGCAAGAGGTGATTGGATGACAGAGGAGAATGTAAATTTTGAGGGAATAATCCCATTTAGTACTTCAAAGTCAAAAGAGGGTCACATTGTTATAGGTACTGATGATTCAGGTGGTGTAGGTAATATTTCTTCCTACAAAACCCCTGTTCTATTTATGGGGGATGAGACTTCGTTTTGTACGGGAGAAGGTTGTGGTGCTGTAATGTGTAATACAGGTTCGATTGGCTCAAATGGGGTTTGTGTACATGATAGCGGAGTTAAAAACTTATGATATAATTTCCATCATGGAAAGTGTTGTTAAATCAGATATGTTTTTCTTTGTTACTACGATAGCCGTTATTGTGTTAACTCTTGTTTTGGTCGTGGCTTTAACTTATGTGATACGAATAGCATCAGATATTAAATACATTGCCAGACGAGCGAAACAAGAAACTGACGAAATCGCAGATGATTTGAAAAGTGCTCGTGTAGCACTTAAAGAAAAGGGCAAAACAATTGGAACAATCCTTTCCTCACTTTGGGTCTTGCGTAGCAAGAAGAGAACTAAGCAGGATAAAAAGAATTAGATTTTAATAGTTAATATATTTCTTATGGCAAAAAAAGTAGAAAAGAGTTCAGGAGTTGGTGCAGGATTAGCGGTTGTGGCTACGATAGCGGCAGCAGCAGGTGCATATTTTATTTATGGTACTAAAGAGGGTGCTAAAACAAAAAAGAAGGTTAGAGGTTGGGCGCTTAAAGCTAAGGGAGAGGTTTTGGAAAAAATTGAAAAGCTAAAAGATGTTAGTGAAGATTCTTACAACAGTACTGTTTCTTCTGTAATGCAGAAGTACGAAAAGATGCGTGCAGAACATGGTGATGAGATAGATGCTGTAACAAAGGAGTTGAAAGGATATTGGAATCATCTTAAGAAACATATGAATCCTGCAAAGAAAGTCGCTAAGAAGGTGGTGAAGAAAGCAGTTAAGTAAATAGTGAACAGTAAGTAGTCAATAATAGTAAATAAAATAGCATGACACCTTAAGGTGTCATGCTATTTTATTTACTACTCACTATTTATTAT
>CAZOAK010000012.1:0-10176 GCA_964577785.1 uncultured Candidatus Saccharibacteria bacterium
TGAATATAGAGGAGAGTAAAGAGACTACTCTGTCTGGTTTGTATTTACCGAGGTTGGTGAAGAAGGGGGTGATGGATTTGTACATTTAAATGTAGTTAGTAATAATGTATTACTATACACATCATACCAGATAATCTAAAAAATTATTAATACAATGTTATTGGCCGCAAGAAACAGCAATCTTCTCAAAATCTCTTGCATTCAAACTTGCTCTCCCAACCAAAAAACCAGCAACACTTTTTGTCATTATAATATCTTTAGCGCTTTTAGCATCAACTGAACCACCATAAATAATCCGAACCTTGTCCGCCATATTACCACCAAACATTTCCGCCAAAACTTTTTTTATAAAAATAGCAGATTCTGACACATCATCTGGAGACATTGGCCCAGAGCTCTTTTTACCTATTGCCCAAACAGGCTCATAAGCGATAATACAATTCTTAATATTATTCTTTGTGACGCCTTGTAGCGAGTCAACTAGTTGCCATTTTATTACTTGCCAATGTTCTGAGCTAGAGTTCCTCTCTTTTTCACCGATACATACTATTGGAGTTAGTTTTGAATTTAGGACCGCAACTACTTTTTTTGAGACCAGTTCACTAGTTTCCCCTATCTCACGTCTCTCTGAATGTCCAATAATTACATATTTAGTACCTAAGGACGCGAGCATTCCTGAACTCACCTCTCCAGTATAAGCTCCATCTTTTTCACTAGAAACATTTTGGGCTCCTAAAAGTGGTTTCTTAGAATTAACCAATAAACTCATATATGGAAACGGAGGGCAAACAACTATGTCCGCGGATGATTTCTTGGCAATTTTTTTTGTCTCTGCGATAAGTTTTTTTGCGACAGATAATGTACCGGGATTCATCTTCCAGTTTGCAATAATGATTCGTTTCATGCAGATTATTGTAACCCATAATAGAAATATATAAAAGTGATATCGGGTGATCACTTAAATCCTAAGCACTAAATCCGAAATTCGAAACAATATAAAAAATATTAAATTCTAAATTAGAAACGTTTTTATTTTAAATTCAATTTGAATTCGTTTGTTTCGGATTTCGAAATTCGAATTTCGTGCTTCCACTTTTATTGAGATACCTCGCTCCAACTATCAATATTCCAATTACCATTACCTCCCCCACCTCCTCCAGAAGAATTAATAAAATCAATAAAACTCAATCCGGTATCATAATTCACATGAGAACCTCCGTCTATAATTACTCTTTTAGCCACAGCACTGTTAACTACAGCACCTCCTGCAAGTGCCATTGTCCCATATGGAGCAAAGACCACTACAGACCCGGAGCCCCCCTCGATTGCAACAGCATCAGTACCTTCTGGACCACTACAATTTCCTGAGGTTGGACATTGACTCGTAGTCATAGCTACAATATAACTACCGCTAGTTCCTGAACCTTGCATATACGCCCCTCCAGTTGTAACAATTCTACCATCAGCAATAATCATACCGTCACTTTCCCCATAAGATGAGGCCAACTTAATCTTGCTACCGCCACTTAAATCTATATACCCAGTGACCCAAACTATTCCACTTAATGATAAAGTTGACCCGCCCGACACTATTAGATTTCCGACAATTTTTTTAGGGCCTAGTGTAACATTTTGACCACCACCCAAACTATAATTACCATTTTGCGTACCACCCGCCACAGCAATCGCTTTCCAACCATCAATATCTGTATCTGAAATAGGATAATCTAATAACGGAGGATCACCACGAGATGTATCACAGCTTCTTGTTGCATTACTTAGATTGTAAAGATATGTACCAGTCTGACAATAAATAGTCCCCTCGACTGATACACTATTGATTTGGTTTGCCCAAGCTGTACCTGACCCTCCTGTCCCCACCAATAATCTATTCCATTGACCTCCCCCAGAAATAGAATTGGCTGAACCTCCTAAATATATATCGAAATACATATCTGCATTTGTTGGTATAATCGAGAGCCATGAATTTTGTGCAGAGTTAGTACTCCATTTGCCATATTTTGCAATTCCATTTACATATGTATTGTTTGTTCCAGCAAACGTAAAATACTTTGTTGTTGAATTGGATGCATTATCAACAACAACCCAATATGTGGTACCAGGATTTAAAACTGGGGATTGTGTGATCGGAACATTTACATAAGTAAACGAAGTTGTAACGTTATTTGAAGCCAATGTACCAGTTCCAAGTACACCAGTATTGCTTGGTTTACCGGAGAGATCCGGTACAACCCTAATGGTTGCATTCCCAGGAGAACCAGCCACTGTTTTTTTAACATAAAATCTAACACTAGTTAAAGGAATATCACTTGTAACCTGAAAACTCTGTGCTATATCTTGTCTAGTAGTTGATGTGCCAACATTTAAAGAAATAGGTGAGGTGCCGTCTGTATAGCCATTTGTTTGATTAACAACTGCTGGACCTGCATTTCCTACAGTGGCGGACCCTGTAATATAAGGACCAGACCCGTCTGTCGTAATGCTACCGTTTGAATAAACATCGCCGACTACATACCCACCCCCGCTTAAATACATACCGCCAGAACCAACTTGAGCAGCATAACTAAAAGAAGTTGCCGGTAATGATGAGAAGTATGTTTCTGCATAACGAATAGTGTCGCCACTTGTACCAGTAGTTAAAACTCTCTGACTAGACCCAACAGTTGTAACAATGGCAGAAGCGAGAACACCATTAGAAAATGGTAACGACAATGTGCTAGGTAATGTAAGCCCCGAATTCAATCTATACAATGCATCTTCATTAATATTATCCGCAGCCAAATAACCCTGTCTTGCTTTATGTGCTTCACGAACTGACTTTACTTGGTTACTAGTTGGAATTACTACCGCAGAAATAACCGCCATAGAAATAATCAAAAAGAAAATAACCGTCGTGATTACAACGTAACCTCCTTTTGGATTCGAATTCAAATATTTAAACATTTTAGTTTTTAATTTCATTTTATATATCCTAGTCATAAAATCCACGTAATACAGCCGTGCCATAAAATTTTTCACTAACTTCTGGTGTAGATGTAGGACCCTCCATAACAACTTCATACTTTATTGCTCTGGATGTAGTGGTGGACATTATTTTAAAATGAAGTGAAGTTACCTGCATACCAGATTGTGTTATTGGACCAGTCACCGAACCATTATCATCAACCATAACCCTATCCCCACTTCTATAAAATCTAGTTGTTCTGGTCCCTGCACCATCTGGAATAGTGAGTGTTAGTTCATCATTGTTATATGGATAACTGGTAACAAGAGTTGCACCAGATGCTGCTCTAATCTCACGAATAATTTTATCTCCAAAAGCAATAGATGAGTTCTCAACCCTTCTAGTTGCTCTAACGACTGAATTAGCTATAAAAAGCATATTTGTTACATAAACAATTACTCCCACTAGTAAAGCCATTAGAGACGAATAAATTATCATCTCAACAAGTGAGTAGCCCCCATTAGCCTTATAATTTATTTTTTTATAATATAAAAATTTCATATTAATTATCAAAAATATTGAAAATGTATGACTCTGTTGATTTTGTATTAGTGACAGAACCATCATCCCACGAAATAGTTATCGTCGCTTTCTTACTATCTGTATCCAAACTACCACCACTTGAAACGACGTTGAAACTTCCGTCTCTGTACACGGGAGATAGAGTAAAATTGACTTCATATTTATCTTCCAACAAAATATTAGAAGTGGTAGCAGTCCAAGAACCAGAATTAACACTTGGATCCCAGAATAAATAATATTCTGTGTTATCAGAAAGTGTAGATATATTTGAACTGTAACCTGAATTACTCAAATACTTTAAAACTTCGACCGCCTCCTCAACTAATTGAGTCGCCTTCAATGCCTTAACATTTGCTAGAGAATATCTAGCCACAGAACTATAGACAGAAACTAAAACCAATAATGTTAAAGAAATAATACTTGAGGCGATAATAATCTCCACAAGCGATACACCTTTTTTATTATTTGTTTTAAGTATCATATTTAATATCTATCTCATTGTATATCAATAATGCCAGTTGCGTAAATAGTTATAGATCTATCCGATGTTCCATCTGATAACGATAATGTGATTGTCCCTGTAACATTCGGTGCTCCTGTTAATTTATTAAAGTATAAACTAGTGGCTCCGCCAGACAAACTAATGTCAGAAATGATTGTCTTGCCTGGTATATCATAATAAGTTTCCAAATTCGCCAAACTATAGCTAGTATTTTTAAAAACCGTAACTTTGTTTGTCTCAAATTTAACCCCGTGAGCCAATGAATCAACTGAGTTTATTGCCTCGGTACGAGCCTTTTCAATATATGATGCGACAATGGAAACATCCCTGTCCAGAGATGTGGTGTTTGCTAATCTAGAAAATACAGAGATAGAAATACTCCCAAGAATCAACATAATGGCAATTGAGGCAAGTATTTCTATTAAAGTTATCCCTTTATTTCTTGAGTATTTTCTCATATTTTATTTTTAATGGGCTAGTTCTCCTTATATTCACTACTTACTATTTAATATTTCTAAATATTATCCAGCACCGAATACATAGGAGTAATCATTGATACTGCAAAAAATCCTACAGCCAAACCAATAACAACCATGAGAAGCGGTTCTATTATTGTGGACATATTTTTGGTCCTTTGATCTACCTCATCTTCATAATATGTTGCAACTTCTTTTAGCATCGCTGACAGATTACCAGTCTCTTCGCCCACAGACGTCATCTCAACTATAAATGGTGGGTAGAGCTTTGGATACTTACCAATGATTTCTGAAACCTGAGACCCTTTTTCAATAACCTTTACCACTTGCTCTAAAACTTCTTTGTAATATGAGTTTTGTATAACTTCTTTGGTTATCTCCGCAGCACGGACAACAGGGACTCCTGCTGATAAAAGTGAGGCAAATGTGCGCGCAGTCCTCGCAGTATTTGTCTCTTTGGCAATGTCTTTGATTAATGGCAAATTAATCACAAGATAATCAGTAGTTCTTTTACCCACCTTGGTTTTCAAAAACACTGAAATAGAAAATATAAAAACAACAATCAATGCTAGTGCAATAATATAATGATCATGCATAAAATCAGAAATGGCAATTATAATCTGAGTAGAAGCTGGGAGTTCAGCATTCAACTCCTTAAATGTTGCCGTAAGACTTGGAACAACAAACGTCAACATGAGTACACCGATAGCAAACATCAAACTCAAAATAATTGCTGGATATATTAGAGCCCCTTTTACTCTTTTATATAGAGTGTATGTTTTATCTAATTGATCACCCACAATCTTAAGCGAATCTGAAAGTGAACCACTCTCCTCACCTGCCTTTACCATTGCAATAAATAAATCATTAAACACCTCTGGAAAAACCTGCATGCTTTGATATAGAGTCTTACCTTCTGAAACACTTGTATTTAATTTACTTAAAACTTCTTTGAGTTTTTTATTTTTAGCCTGCTTTTCCATAACCTGAATAGATCGTGAAAGTGGAAGTCCAGCACTAAGCATCGAACTTAAATTCCTAGCAAAAAATATCTTTTCAGCAGTTTTAACCTTACCCTTTAAAAAGGGTAAGTTGATTTCAAACTTTTTCTTCTCTTCTATAATTTCAGAAGGTGTAATATTCTCCTTTTTTAATTGTTTAAACAACTCAAATTTATCCTGGGATTCTATAACCCTTTCACCAGTACCACCATCTTCTGTTCTAAATTTTATTTTGAATTGCATTATTAGTTTATTAGCTTGTAAGCTAGTTAGGTTGTTAGGAATTTCCTTACCACCTAACGAGCTAACTACCTTATAACCTTCTTACTCCGATATCACTCGGAGCACTTCTTCAATTATTGTAAATCCTTTTACCGACTTAACGATTCCGTCTTCAATCATTGTAAGCATTCCCTCCTTTTTAGCCTGCTCTTCTATCTGTGCTGATGTACCCCCTTTCATTATAATGTCTCGAATTGTCGGAGTAACTTTTAAAACCTCATGTATTCCAATACGACTATGAAATCCGTCTGGATATTCAGTTGATGGGTTTGGTTTCCAAAAAGGAACCTCATTCCATGACGCATTCTGATCTACTATATTTTCTTTTTTCAAAACTGTTAGTATTTTATCTAAGTCAACTTTTTTACCAAGCTGAACTTGTTCATCTCTGGTTAAAAAGAATTTTTCTTTTGGATTCTGCAATCTTCGTACGAGACGCTGTCCTATAATCACATTTAAAGTAGATACCAAAAGGAATGTCTCAGCATGCATATCGAGAAGTCTCGGTATTGCTCCGGCTGCTGAATTAGTGTGAAGTGTTGATAAAACCAAGTGTCCAGTAAGTGCTGCGTTAATAGCAAGTGATGCGGTCTCATTATCACGAATCTCACCCACCATGATCACATCTGGATCCTGACGAACAAGAGAACGAAGTCCAGATGAAAATGTAAACCCAATATCTGGCTTAACCTGTGTCTGATTAACACGCTTCATTTGGTACTCAATTGGATCCTCTACTGTTGAAATATTTACATCTGGAGTATTTAAAATATCGAGCACGGTATATAGAGTAGTTGTCTTACCTGAACCTGTTGGCCCTGTTGTTAATATCATTCCAGTAGTAAGCCTTGTTGCATCATGTAGTTTTTCTAATGCATCACCGTGAAAACCAAGAGATTCTAATGTAAATCCAGAAACACCTTCGCGCAAAAGTCGCATAACAGTTTTTTCTCCAAAGTATGTTGGCAATATTGAAACACGAAATGCAACTTTTTCTCCATTTAAATCTATTTTAAATCTTCCGTCTTGTGGGAGTCTTTTTTCATCCAATTTTAGATTAGACAAAACTTTTAAACGTGCAGTTATCCCTGCTCCAGCATTTTTTGGTAGTACCATCGCATCATGCAAAAGACCATCGATTCGGTATCTAATCACAACCTCATTCTCATACTGTTCTATATGTATATCAGATGCGTCCTGAAGAATTGCATGCTTAAGTAAAGTGTCTACGATGCGCACAACGGGTAAATCCTCGGCCATCTTTTTCAAATCATCAGCATTACTATTATCACTGGATTCAGAAATAGTTGTAATATTTTGTGACTCCTTTTGAATTAGATCACCGAAGTCTGCCTTCAAACTTTTTTGATACTGCAGTAGCAATGATTTTATTGACTCAACACTTGTAAGACGCGCTAGAATCTTGAGACCTGTTTTCTTTTTAATAAAATCAATAGCGCCAAGATCTCCCACATCAAGCATCGCAACCTCTAGACCCTCTGCAGATTTTTTAAATGCAATCAAATTATGTTTACGAGCAATAGGCTCTGGGATAAGTGAGAGAATATCAAAATCAACTTTTTGTGTTTTTAAATCAACAAAAGGAATACCGAGTACATATGCATTCATTCGACGCAAATCATCTTCTGATATTTTACCACTTGAAACGAGCACATCACCAAGTGGCACATTCTTTTGTGAAGATTCTTCCTTAGCTTTTAGGAGAGTTTGTTTATCAACAAGACCAGAATCTAAAATAAATTCTTCTAATTGTTTTTCTTTAATGATCATTGAGATAATTATAACAGAAGAAAATATAAAAGTATAAAGGAAAAGCTGAGAAGCTTAGGGCTTAGCACTACAAGAGCACTTCTTATTTCCTAATTCGTTACACTCATAAGGAAATAATGTCGAGCTTAAAAGCTTTTAATTCAAAAGAGAACCGCGGTAAAGCCGCGGTTCTCTTTTGAATTTATTTTTTGTTTTTTTCTAAGCTGCTAAGCTTGTTCCCTTCTAAGCCTGAGTTTAGTTAAACTCCTCAGAATTCAAATTTAATCTACAAGAACCTTCAATCGGAACATCCGCCTCAGACACATCAAGAATATTATTTCCTTCGGGATATAATTCAGTAGGTGCATCCTGCCCACAAGTCAACCTAAATACGGTATCCTGTGACAATGGCGGTGTGGTATATGTGGCATGATCGCCACTAGGAGTAAAGTCAACATAATCATCTACGTTTCTATTTGTCGTAATATTTTTTAATGTACATAAAGTACTACTATTTTCACCATTAATTGATTCTCCAATACTCACCAAACAAGTTTCATTCTTTTTAATTAATTCACTTGTCTTTAATTTTGTTTCCAAAATAATAAGTGGTGGTTCACAAGTTAATTCACAACTTTGGCTAAATGGACACCATGACCCGACAGAACAGCCGGTAGCATTTGCCACACATGACACAGAGGAAACCCCACCAGTAATACCACAACTCCAATTAATAACACCAACACCTCCGCTTGAAGTTGTATTATTTGTAATAGTTAGTACAGGAGTAGTTGCATTACCAGGTGCACACAAATTTGGCATACTTGAAGACAAAATTTGATCCATTTTATATGTAGTACTTGTCGCAGTTCCACATAATGGAACAATTCCTTTATACGCACGACAATTTGCGGTAGCACCTCCGGAACCATAACAACTCCAATTATATGAATCTGGATTAGTACTTATATCAAAAGTAATATAATTTCCAAAAATACCTGTACTACAAGCATTTGAAGAGTTTATGGCGTCATCAGATGTGAAGTAATGCCCAGCCATAGCATCATTACAACTTGCACTAAACTGGTCGCCTCCACTATTCACACAATCACCAGATGAATTAAAATTGTAGTTCGTTGGCATTACCGCCTGATTTTCACCCAAATTAGGACAAATATCTATCGGGGTGCAACCTTCGTCTTCTTTGTAATAATACCCCTCGGAGCATATACCTGTATCCTGACATTCGACTTCAGTTGTCTGAACACCATCCATATCTGGACATACATCGATAGGACAATCATCAGGATCTGTTTGAACACCTTCTACATTAGAACACCAATCAACTTTACAGAGAGGATCATTTGGATCCAAACATGGTGGAGGTGGAGGTGGCAAATCACAAACTTTCGCTTCTAAATAATTAGCAATTGCAGTTAATTCTTCTTCAGTCGGCTCAACACATTGTTCAGTATTATCGTAATCATATACGTAATCGAAAGTACCAGTAAATGTAAATCCTGAATCACAAGTTATATCGACATCGAATCCAACATTACATGACGCAGTTCCTTCGCATTGACCTATATCACCTTGACATAGTCCATGAAACTCAGAGCAAACAGCACCATCACTATAATTCATAAACCCTGGGACATTACAATATGGATGTGGCTCACAAGTTAAACACCCTGAACATGTTGAAGGACTGGCCACACATGTTGCGTCAGCAGGTTTGGATGATTCACAACTTATTCCACCAACATCAGAATTTGTAAATCCAGCTTCTGGACAGTATGAGATCTCAACACGAGAATTTGGATAGCTACACACATCTGAATCATCAATGCATGTATGCTTTTCATTCCATTCTTCACATTGTGATTTGGTTTGACCATTAGACGGCTCTTCATTCGTTATTGGGTGACGATTCGATACATCACAATAATCTACCGGATCATATTTACAATAAGATGAACCTCCAATACACTGCCTAGGAGATTGGTGATTTTGCTTACACTCATTTCCTCCTGCATCATAGTTATTCGGCCTGTTTGTAGAATCATTACAATAATAGTACTTACATGAGCTTTCATCTGATTTGCAATTCATATCTGGGTTAGCTTTCTTGCAAGCATTTCCTCCTGGATCAGTGTCTGGACAATATGGTACCTCACATTTTGGATCAGTACTCGATGATGTACAGTAAGTACATGTACCACTATTATCTTCTACTTTATTATTCGCAGCATCAGGACAATTTGGGTCTTTATTTAAAGCATTCGCATCATTACAACAATATGTAGTAGTTGTACAAGAAAGTGGAGTCCCTGTTGGAGGGCTCTGAGTACCATTACAATTACATGTTGGGTACCCACTTGTTCCTGAGACTTCACATTTATGACAATCCGGTTTTGTACCTTCATATGGAAGTTCACAATCATCATAAACACATTCACCACTTTCCATGTGCTGATCTACTGGACATTCTGTACATTCCGTCGGATCTGTTGCACCATTATCACAGGTACATTCTGGTGGTGTACCACTAGTTCCCGCAGGACAAGTGTCATTTACACAAACACCATCTTCCATGTG
>CAZOAK010000012.1:10276-19589 GCA_964577785.1 uncultured Candidatus Saccharibacteria bacterium
TACCACTAGTTCCCGCAGGACAAGTGTCATTTACACAAACACCATCTTCCATGTGCTGATCTACTGGACATTCTGTACATTCCGTCGGATCTGTTGCACCATTATCACAGGTACATTCTGGTGGTGTACCACTAGTTCCCGCAGGACAAGTGTCATTTACACAAACACCATCTTCCATGTGTTGACCTGTTGGACAAGTTGAACATGTAGGTGGATTAGTTGCTCCATTTGAGCATGGGTCATATTCGTCGCAATCTGGTGGATTATTTGCTCCATTACTACATAAATCACACGAAGAAAGTCTACCGTCACCACAAGGATCTGAGCAATCCGATATTTCATCAGAACAAGAACACCCACCACTAGAATCTCGTGTATCCGGAGGAGTACAAGCACTTACACAACTACCGTTATACATTTCTTGACCTTCACCACAAGTACTACAAGTAGGAGGATTGTTTGCACCATTTTGACAAACATCACAAGATGCTGGTCTACCATCACCACAAGTATCTTCACACGACAATGGATCATCTTCGCAATAACATATATCGCCCGGATGTTCTGTCTCTGGGTAAACACAATGTTCCGCATAGGAATTATTGTATGAAAAGAAAGTAACACCAACAAAAACCAAAGACAGTATTGCTACAAAATTATATAATTTGAATTTTTTGTTCATCATAATTATTTTCTTATCAATGCATTTGTATTACTTTGAGTCTGACTGTCAACTGATTTAACACTTCTAACCTTCAGTGTTACATTACCACTCGCTTTATTAAATAAAGGCAGTGATTTTATGAATGCATCTTTCTGGCTTTGATTCATAAAGGCATAATCTTTTATTTTATCTTTAGTGAGCTCTAGATATTTATTGTAGTCATCGAGTTTATTAGAGACAGATGCAATTCGAGTCAAAAGTCCGTAACTAAAAGGATATGAGGTGTCTAATGTAATCACGTTGTTAGCTCGTCTCTTTGCATCGTCTGTAGATCCTACCGGATCTTTTATATTAAAAGATGAATAAAATGAAACTTCTGCAATAATATAATTTATAGCCACCGAATTTGGATTCATGGTCAACCCTTCATTTAAATATTTTTTAGCTTGATCGTATTCTGTTAATTTGGAATACGCATTACCTATAATCTCTGCAAGTTGTAATTTAATACCCTTATCAGTGACCTTAATGTATAAAGGCACTGCTAGATTAATGACCCTATCAAATCTATTTTGTAATGCCAAAATCTTGATACTGCCGATCAGCGCTTGTTCATTATTGGGATCTAAATTAGATGCCTTTGTAAAAGAGTTGCCAGCTTCTGTTATGTTCCCTTGCAATAAATACACGTTACCTAAATCCACCCAACCCTTTGATGAGTCGTCATTTAGAGTTAGCATCTTTTTATATGCGAGCTCTGCTAAAGAGAATTCTCCTAAATACATATAGGTAAGTCCTCTTAATCTATATATTTCAACAATCTTAGGATTAATTTCTTCGGCCTTTTTCAAAAGACTTGTTGATCTAGCTAAATAAGATCTCTTTACACGAATATTTAAATTACCTTGCGACATTCCAATATTTGCCCTGGCATCTAGAATTAAAAAATAAGGATCATTTGGATGTTGTTCTAAAATACTAATTAATCTCTCGTGAGCTTTTCTATACTCGCCATTATTAACTAGCACGGTGACGCTATCATAGGTCCTCTCGTATGATCTTATGTAGAAATAATTAGCAACATATAATATTGTCAAAATAGAAATAAAAATCAGTAAGCCAATTTTTACTTTCTTGGAGACATGTACATCATTTCGAATAAAAGAATCTAAATCATGAAATACGATTTTAATATTGCGAAAAAAGTTTTTTATCATTACCTACAATTATACATTAATAAAAAACAAAAGTGTAAAGTAAGTTGGGGAGAAAGTAGAGAAAATAAAAAGCTTAAGGCTTTCAGCTGTCAGGTTTCAGCTTTTAAAAAATACACCGCGCCCTTTGGGCGCGGTGTATTTTTTACTCCTTCGGCAATTGTAATGCTGGAAGTATTTGTTTTTTACGGGAGACAATACCTTGAAGTACTGCGATGTCTTCTTCTACTTTGATGTTAAACGACGATGCAATAACATCTTTAACAAATTTATTGTAAGTAAGCACTGTTGCTTCCTCTTTTAGGATATCAACTATAAAGAACAGTACGTCGTCCACATCATTTTCCTCTGACAACAGCTTCTTTATTGCTTCCACAATACCTTCTTTTCTATTAAGAATTGACTGTGGGTCTGTTGTTTCTACTACTGATACGCGAATATTCTTTTCTCCAAGCTCCGATTTCTTACTGTCTAAATGCACAAGTCCAATATCAGAAAAATCTGATACATCTGATTTTGCCCTAAACATTTCGTTCGCATAATCAGAAATTTTGATATTTAGCTTCAATGCCAGTCTTTCCGCTACATCCCTATCATGAGGTGTAGTTGTTGGTGATCGAAATTCGAGTGTGTCAGACAATATACAAGAGAGTAGTAGCCCAGACATATCTTCAGGAATCTTTTCTATTTCAAGCTTCATTAGATCAAATATTACCGTAGCTGTTGATGCGTGTGGTTTTATCGACATTTCTATCGGACCTTTTGTTGCTAGCCCACCCGCAAGTCTATGATGATCAATTATTTGAACAATATTCGTGTCCTGTATATTAGTAAATAGTTCTTGAGGATTATTAGTATCAACAATTATTACATTATCCTCTGGTTGAACATTCTCTAATAAGAGTGGCTCTGGAATACCCCATTTTCCCAATACAAAATTAGTTTCTTTATTTATTGGACCCAATACGTAAGCAGTAGCCTCATCTGTTGTATGAGTATTCAAATACCACGCCCATAATATAGCGCTTCCTGTAGCATCTGTATCCGGAGAAATGTGTCCAAAAACTTTTACCATATTTGTTATAATACACTCCACTTAGAATAAAATCAAAAAAGGCAGAGCAAAGCTCTGCCTTTTTTGATTTTTGAGAATATTAATTTTCTACAACTTCTTCAGGAGCTGACGTTACCCCTACAGACTTTATATCTATTCTATAATTAGTAAGCTTTGCCGCTAAACGTACATTTTGACCACCCTTTCCGATTGCGAGAGATTGCTGATCTTCTGCAACATCCACAGTTGCTGTGTTTGTTTCAGTATCTATTTGAACATTCTGAACTTTCGCTGGTGAGAGAGAATCCTCTACGAATTTCTTTGGATCTTCTGACCATTCTATAATATCAATTTTTTCTCCGCCAAGCTCACTCATAACAGTGGATACGCGTACTCCTCTCTGCCCAACCATAGATCCGATAGGGTCAATATGTGCATCAGAAGAAAACACAGCAATCTTTGATCGACTTCCAGCTTCACGAGCAATAGCACGGATTTCTACAGTGCCCGCTAATATTTCTGGTACTTCTGTTTCAAAAAGCTTTTCTAGGAATTGTGGATGAGCTCGAGACAAACGGAGGAATACTCCACGAGGTGTTTCCTCTACTTTTGTTAAATATGCTCGTATTTTCTCTCCCTGTCGGTATCTTTCGCCTGGAATCTGCTCTTCATAAGGCAATATTCCTGAAGCACGTCCCATATCGAAATATATATTTCCTCTTTCTATTCTCTGGACAGTACCAGTAAGGATTGTTCCTTCTTTTTCACCGAATTCACCAAATACCGAAACCTTTTCAGCCTCTCTTATCTTTTGGATTATCACTTGTTTAGCTGTTTGTGAGGCAATTCTACCGAAATCACTCTTTGTCTCCAAAGGAAATACCATTTCATCTTCTATTTTGACGTCTTTTTTAATTTTTTTGGCATCATCGATAAGGATATGGTGTTCAGGATTAAATCTTGTTCTTTCATCATCATCTGCAGGCGTTTCGTCTTCCAAATACACTTGTGTACCATCAACAACCACCTTTATCTGGAAAAATTCTGTTTTACCTGTATTTATATCAAATGTAGCACGAATTATCTGACCCCTTTTACCAAATTCCTTTTTATAAGCAGTCGCAAGAGAAGCTTCTATAGCCTCTATAATCTTTTCTTTTGGAATTCCTCGCTCTTCCTCTAATTGAGTCAGTACTGAATGTATTACTTTTAGATCAAACATATTGTTTTATATGTGAATTTATAAACTACTAGGCAAAACCTTAATTTTTCCTAAAAAATAAAGCCCGCCGTCAGGCGAACTTAAGTAGTAAACACATTATATCATAGTAGATAGTGGTGTCAATCTGGAAACGAAACAAAAAACCTACCTATAAAATGTACGGGGTGGTATAATTAAATTGAATGTAATTAAGCATTCGCTAAATTATAAATCAATACTATGGAAATAAAAAAAATATTAAACATTATTGCTGGATTATTTGTTATATTAACAATGACAATATCTCCAACTGTTTACGCAAAAGATTCTGCCGACGATTCTGATGATGAGACTGAAATAGAGTCTGAGACCGAAGATGTAGATGATGATTCTGATGATGACGCTGACGAGGTTGAGGATGATAGCAAAGACGATTCTGATGATGATTCAAAATCAGGAATAGGAGATGATATAAAAGGTGGTATCAAAGCTATCCGCGAAGGTGTGAGAGCAGAAGTTAAAGAAATCAAAACAAAAATAAAAAACAGTAGAGATGCAGCAAAGAGTGAAATTGAGTCAATGAAAGATTCTGGAGCGACAAAAGAAGAAATAAAAGCAAAAATTGAAGCGATCAGAGAAGCGAGCAAAACCAAAAGAGAAGAATTCAAAACTTTACTTGAACAAAAAAGAGAGACAATAAAAGCGGAAATAAAAACTGCAATAACAAATTTCAAAGATGGTAAAAAAGTATTATTAGATGAAGAGAAAAAAGAAAAAGTAAAAGAAAGAGTAAGTGGAACATTCGAAAAACTAAGTGGAGTAATAGTAAAATTAGAGGGATTTGATAAAAGAATTAGTGACGCAATAGCAAATCGTCAAGCAAAGGGATTGGATACAAGTGCTGCTGAGACTGCTTTAGGGGTTGCGAGACAAGCATTAGATGAAACAAAAGTATTGATTGAAGCTGTTAACACAGCAATAACAGAAAGTGTTGACAGTGTTGATGGGTCCTCTAAGGAAGCAATCAAATCAGCAATAAACAAAGCGGTCGATGCAATCAAAAATACAAAAGCAAAATATGAAGATGTGATCAAAGCTCTTCCAAAAATATCAACAGACACAACAGCATCTACAACAGCAGAGTAATTAAAAGAAAATAATAAATAATTTTATGGATACATCCACAAAACAAAACGGTTCATCACTAGCAATAATTATAGTTATACTTATTATTGTTATTGGTGGAGTATATTTCTGGTATGCACGCACAGCTAATGCACCCACAGTTAACCAGGCGAATCCAGATGCTAGCGATGAAGTTTTACGAAATGATCTTCAAGCCTCCGGTGCACTCGACATAGAATCTGATATAAAAGGTTTGGATGAGGAATATGGGAATTAACATACAAGCTTAGAAGGAGAGAAGCTTGGTAGCTTAAAAGCTTTTAATTCAAAACAGCACCGCGGCAGAGCCGCGGTGCTTTTGTATTTTCCTTCTAAGCTCCTAAGCTCTAAGCTTCTAAGCTTTCTACTGTTTGAATTATGCCCAAATTAATGTATTATGTGAACCTCATCTAATAGACATAATAAGCAAAACTAATGTATACAATCAAATCAATAGACAAAAAAGAAAACTCTGAGGTAGAGATTCATATAGAGATAAGTGTAAAGGCGATCGAATCAAAATGGCCTAAAGCACTCAAAGCAATAAACGAGAGTATCAAAATCGATGGTTTCCGTTCTGGTCATATTCCAGAGAAGGTGCTGATGGATAAAGTGGGTGAAATAACAATTCTCGAAGAATCTGCCGAGCTTGCAATACAAGAGGTATACCCACAAATACTTAAGGAAAAGGAGTTGAAAGCTATAGGTAACCCAAAAATAGTTATTACAAAAATCTCAAAAGGTGCACCAATCGAAGTCACGATAAATACTGCTGTATTACCTGAAATAAAACTACCTGATTACAAAAAGATAGCGAGTAAAACAAAGATAGAAAAAACTGAGGAGGTTACAGAAGAAGATTTCAATAAAGTTATAGAGGAATTAAAATCTCATAAATTCCACGAAGAGCACGGGCATGATCACGAGAATCACGATCACAGTGATGTTGTGATTGATGATGCATTCGTTCAGAAACTTGGTAACTTCAAAGACATGGCGGATTTTAAAGAGAAGGTTAAAGATAATTTAAAGAAAGAAAAGGAGTACAAAGCCAAAGAAAAAACTCGTATGGAAATAATGGAATCGGTGCGCAAAGATTCTAAAGTTGAAGTGCCAAATATTTTAATTGAAAGCGAACTTGATCGAATGACTAATGAATTCACTCATCACCTATCTCGCATGGGAGTAACTCTAGAACAATATAAAAAAGATGCTAAAAAAACTGATGAGGAAATAAGGGAGGAATGGAAGGATAAAGCAAAAGAAAGAGTGCAAACTGAATTAATCCTTTTAGAGATCGCAAGAATTGAAAAGATAGAAGCTAAGAAAGAGGATCTTGAAAGAGAATCGAAACTAATGGAAGAACAATATCCAGCAACTCCAAAGGAAAGAATCGAAGCATTTATTGAAGAAGTTTTGATTAAAGAGGAAGTATTCAAGTTTTTAGAAAGTCAAAAATCCTAAAAACTTAATTTACAAATATCAAATTACAATTGTCCAACAAAAGCACCGCCACAAAGTGGCGGTGCTTTTGTTAAATAAAAAAAAGGAGTTCATTCAATGAACTCCCATGAGTGGTCTAAAGCGAATTTCCACAGATATTTTTGTGTTTCCCCTTCCCATTCCTCTATGGTTATAACTCCAAAATAATGAAGGTTGTACAGCCGACAAGCTACCCCTGTTTTGAAATATGCCGCACGGACTCTGCCATTGTAACCTACGCACCTTTGGAAATCACCATACAATGCATCAGGAATAGGAACAGCGAGAAAATTTGTAAAACGTACATCTGGAATATTACTAATGTATGACATCCTGCAAAATCCTTTCATCTCGAAGAATACACCTATCTATAAAAATTTCAACCTGTAACTTTTGAAACAGCTACAATCGCAGCGGTCTCTGCCCGAAGTGTAGTATTTCCTAATTTAAATATTTTAACCTTTTTCTCCTTAAACATTTCTAATTCTTTATCACTCCATCCCCCTTCCGGACCAATCAAAAGAGAAGCTGGTAAGTTAGTAAGTTGGTTAGGTTGTAAGGGAATACCACTAATATCAAAAGCAATAATATCTTTATAGTCATTCAATACATCACTGAGTTCCGACATCTCACCCATGCTCGGCAAATCCCCACGTCCACACTGTTCACTTGCCTCCTTAATTATTTTATTCGCTCGCACCATATCAATATTTTTCTTTTGTACTCGTTCTGTAATCACAGGTACGAAATGTGTCACACCAAGCTCAGTTCCCTTTTCTAAAACCATTTCAAAATTATCTTTCTTAATAAGTGACATTAGAAGAGTCACCTTTGTATCTCCAATAAAACTTTTCTCCTCACCCACTTTCTCCAAGTTAATTTCTTTCTTAGAAAGCATTTTAATGTCAAAAGTATAATCGATTCCCTGACCATCGAACAAAATAACTCTGTCGTCCGCACTCAAACGAAACACGTCGCGAAGCTGATGAATAAACCCCCCATCACGAAGAGTCAATTCATCTTTCACTCTCAAATTTTCTTCTATATAAAATCGGTGTAGTCGCATATTCAACAGATTAACACCAAACTATTGTTTCGCAAAACTCATTTGACTAAAGGTTATTTGTGGCTAATATGTGCAATAGATTATATGAAAACACACCTCACCGTCTTAATCGTCATCTTAGTCGCAATCACAAATTCTGTGTTTGCTTCCCCATCCAACAGCAAAACTGCCAAATCTCTGGTAAAGCCAGTCGAGCGGACTGACTATTCAATCGACTTCATGAATGCAAAGGATCATCCACCTATGGCACCATTTCTAATCCTAACATTTTATGGACTTCCTACCGCCGCCCGAGCAGAGCTAGTTGGTTGGACAAGTGAAATTGCATCGAAGCTTGAAAAAGCAGGCGGAATCGGCACCAAAGATGATTACGAGAAGAAAATTGAACCGTTGCTCGGAAACTACATCAAAAAGTTTCAATCGACTGGGGCCAGGACTATTAAAATTGAATTCCCAAGAATAAAAGTTTGGACCGATTTAATTCTGAACCCTTAATAACTCGTAGTTCTTTGCCTCTCTCGCACACTAACACTGTGCGATATTTTTTAAATTACTAAACCTGAAATCCTTTTAGCAGTGCTCCTACTATATAAGCAATAGATGCTGCAATACCACCTATGATAATAGTTTCCATGCAGGTAACAAAAATATTTTTATGTGTAATTCGTCCTCGTGCATATCCTGTTAATAGAAAAGCAAAGAAAGTTCCAATTATTGAATATGTAAACTGTTTAGATGCATCAATAGGTGTGAACATTGCAAATATAAAAGGAATGAGTGGTATTACTCCGATAATAACAAAAGCAAAAAAAGTAGTCAGTGCAGAGTATATTGCAGTATGATACCTGGACTCATCCTCCTCAGATTTTTTGGCAAGAAAATTTGACGCTGCCATAGAAAACCCGTCCGCGAGCACATTAGATATCCCAAGAATCAAAACAATGAGTGGTGACAGTCCCGCACCATACACTCCTCCAATAATTGCAAAAGTGGTAACAGTACCATCAATAGCACCATATACTCCATCTGGTAAATATTTTTTTATTCTCTCTTTCATAATTACTCATTATAGTATCATATTTTTGAAATGTAATACTCAATCAAAAATTCTTGCAAATAGATAATCTTGTGGTAAATTTCTCCTAGAATCCCGAACCAACAACCACACCCCATGAACACAATCCTCGCTCTTTCAGTAAGCACAGCGTCACTTACGATCGCATTCGCAATTGCAGGAGTCATCCTCATTATTGCAATAGCCTTTAAGTTCGGACCAAACCTGGACAAAGAACACAATGAGTTCTTAGACGAAGTTAAAGAAGAATTCCCAGGATGCACCATCAAAAAAGAAGACCACTGCGAAGTAATCATTGAATTTGAAGGACAACCATTTATGGTCAGAAAAGGCCAAAATGGTGAGATGGAGAGTACTCCTCACGAACCCGATGCTCATGAAGCACTAGTCTAA
>CAZOAK010000012.1:19689-26465 GCA_964577785.1 uncultured Candidatus Saccharibacteria bacterium
TTTTTTATCCAGCACTAAATTTTTTGGAGAAAATTTAGTGCTGGATTTATTTTTCAAAATCTTCTTATATTCATTTTCCGTTATCAAACTCTTACTGTCTACCCTATCGAGAAATACAATCCCATTCAAATGATCAAATTCGTGTTGGAAAATTCGCGCAGGGAATTTTTTAAATTTAGTTTTTATCTTTTCTCCTTTTCCATTAATAAATTCTACTTCCACTGATTCACACCGCGAGACAATTCCGCGAATTCCTGGAATTGATAAACATCCTTCATACATTTTTGATTTATTTTTGGAAAAAGAAAGAATTTTTGGATTAATAATTACAATTGGCCCAAGTTCTGGAACATTCTTTCTTTTCTTACTCATACGGCTCCACAAAATAAATACTCTTTTACTCTGCCCTACCTGAGGACTCGCAATTCCTACACCATCATTTAAATCACAAGTCTTGATTAGATCATCACAAAAATTCTGAAATTTTTTGGTTTTGATTTCCTTTATTGAAACAGGCTTCGCTTTTGCACGAAGCATTTTATCTCCTAGTTCTATGACTTTGAGTCTTTTACTCATATAAATCAGAGTGGGTTCCTATATCAAATAAAAGATATTTATCTCCTGAAATTTGTTTACAAACAACTCTTATATCCGCAGTAATGTTTATACTAAAATACCCACCGTATTCTCCATGAAGTTTATGATTATTTAAAACTTGATCAAATTTATTAAAAGATAATACCTTTAATCTTTCTCCAACTTTTAATTTAGTTTTATTATCAAGTCTTTTATACCCCTTCTTAAACTTCTTCGAATATTCAAAATCTATCATTTTACTTATTCAAAGATTTCATAAGTGCATCCACTCCCTTAAAAGGTCCAGAAAACTTTCCTGACCGATACTCTTCCTCCGCTTCCTTGATAGATTGTCTCAAATAAGCATTTGGCTTATAAGAAAGGGATAGATTTATCTCCTTTTCTCTCGCAAACTGACGTAAAAGAATATTTGCAATAGTACCAAGAGGAATACCCATGGCCTCAGCGGTTTTCTGGGCTTCCTTTTTTACATCAACATCTATTTTTATATTTAGCATTGTTTTCATATCCAAAGTATATACTTTGGATATATAATGTCAAGGACGATCCTTGTCCACAAATATGGCTAGTTATGATTTGTTATCAATAAGAGAACTACACCAGCTCAATTCAAAAATCATTTTCATTAGTCCATGAATCGTTTCATCTTCAATTATTACCCCAGTAAGTTTTTCTTTGCCGAGATTTATAATAGAAACACTTTTTGTTCCATAAATAGTAATCTCTGATTTATAGGGGAACAACTTTTCATCAATAAATCGTACGTTCGGTAGCACATGTTCTCTCACATCACTATATGCACGATCTACGAATGTCTTATCTATAGGATTACTAGGGAAAATACCTCTGGAGCTGATTCCTTTCTGATTTTTGGTCTTAATATAGTCCTGAAAAAAGTTTTGTGGTAAAAGATCTTCAACTTCTCTCACATTTGCCCAAGCAAGCATCTCATAAGGTTTTGAAACGTTCACATGAGTGGCATAAATATCCAAAACCCCTTCTATTCCTTCATAATATGTAATTTTTGGCTTATCTACCGTACTAAGTAACCCTTCAATGTCTGGAAGTATCCTTTGGGCGCTCTCTATTTCGTCCTGAATCATAGTCATTTTGGACTTTGTATACCGAACAAGCTTGGTTGGACTTTCCAATTGGTAAAACTGTTTGTTTCTCTTCTCTATCTCATTTACTAACCCCTTCACTGACATTTGGGTCAAAAGCATATAAACAGTGCTTCTATTTAGTCCAGTATATTCAGCCAGTTTCGATGGGTACCCACCCCCTAACTCTAAGAGAGCTATATATATGAGTGATTCTTTGTCAGAAAGACCTGACTTTTCAAGCTTTTTGAGTAGGTTTTCGTGCTTAATCTTCATTTGTTTCAGTATATTCCCATATTTAATTTTGTCAATTTTTACTAACAAAATACCATAATCACTAAAATATCCTTATTTCAATGGTAAATTTCTAAACACTTTGATATTTATTCATCACAATAATTGACAATATGTAATAATCCTCGCAGAAAAGGGTAATAAAGCTCTTTGAAATCTATATCACTACAATGAATATGTCTGACATGTGTCTTCTGTTCAATTATTTGAGGCATCGCCTCAACACCGAAAATCCATCCGACCTCTTTAAAAAGAGGCCTACCTACACTGGGACCTCAGTTTTCTCGATTAGCAATAAAGAAAAGGGAGGAATGGAGTGGCTTTGCTTTAATCTGGAGCCCAAGTTTGATCAAGCATTGAGTCTTCTTATTATTGGGTGGTATAACCATCTTCCATGGGAAAGACAAGCCCGAATCGCTGATATTTTTGATTACAATCGATTTGATTCACTCTTTGATCCTAAATATCACACATTGATAAGATTACCGTATAATTGGAGCGTGCGTAAACACAATTATTTCGTCAATATTGACGAAACTGCTCGCAAACTAAAGATTGTCAAAATGTTGAAGCGCGCGGTCAATGCGTTCATGGTCATAAACACCATGTTTAAGGAAGCTCAAAGACTGAACAAACAATAGTTCTGGCCGGTTTCGCAAAGCGAAACCGGCTATTTTTATAATTATTGACTTACAACTAAAATCCTATATCCTTATCTTATATTTAGGAGTTATTCTTAATTCCTAATACTTAATTCATAATTCTATCTTAAAATGTCATATTTAATCCCAACTGTAATTGAGAAAACAAATCTCGGTGAGCGAGCCTACGATATTTACTCACGTCTTCTTAAAGAAAACATCATTTTTCTTGGTGGACCTATTGATGATGGAGTGGCTAACATTATTATCGCCCAGCTCCTATTCCTACAATCAGAAGATCCTAAGAAAGACATTACTATGTATGTAAACTCTCCTGGGGGCCACGTCACAGCAGGACTTGCAATCATTGATACTATGAACAATATTAAAAATAACGTCTCTACTGTTTGCGTAGGACTCGCTGCATCTATGGGAGCTGTAATCCTAGCTTCTGGTGCTAAAGGCAAGAGATACGCACTACCAAATAGTGAGATAATGATCCATCAGCCACACGGAGGAGCGGAAGGTCAAGCTTCAGATATTGAAATTAGTGCAAAAAGAATCTTAAAAAACAGAGATATATTGAATAAAATCCTAGCGAAGACATCAGGGCAAACTCTAGCCAAAATTGAAAAAGATGTGGATCGTGACTTCTTCTTACAAGCAGATGAAGCGAAGAAATATGGGATTATAGATAAAGTCTTATAAAAACCAGTGGGTTTTTATAAGAAATGTTCAATATTCAATTGATCAATTTTCAAACTAAATAGAAATGCGAAGGGGCTTCCATGGTTAGGAAGCCCCTGCTGTTTGTTAGACCATCACGGATCCAACGGTTCTTGTTGCCAAAACCCGGTGAGACCACCAGATGAGTACTGCCACGTATGGAATCGGGGCAATAAAGATATTGTCACGGTTGTTGAACAACGCGTAGACGATATCTCCACTCTTCTCGTAATCACGAAGGATGAGCCCTGCAATGAGCAGGATACAGAACAAGAAGCAGGTAACTCCAGCGCGGAAGATTTCCTTCCGATATGGAGTTCTCTTTTTCTCGTTTTTAGCAGCAAAAATCAAAGGACAATTCAAATCAAGTCGTGTATTCATCCGTTACAGTTTAGCACATAAACTACCTTATGTCAAATTTGTCATATGCAACTTTTTAATGTATATTGTGTTTATTACCATTTAATTTTAAATTCGTTTCCTCCGATTCAATTCTCCACTCGCTCAGACCACAGAAATAAATTATGAAATTCCAAACGCACATAAATATAGTTAAGAGAATCACAGAATTTTTGGAAGCGAATTAATCGCTTTATGTCATTAAAATTAGTTTTCGCACTACTCGCAGTAGCGGGAGTAGCAGGTATAGTACTCGGATATGTTCTCCGAATGCTACTTGCCTTAAGTAAAAAAGGAACAGCAGAACACGATGTTAAGCAGATGATGCTCAAGGCTTCAGAAGAAGCAAAGAAAATAACTCTCGAAGCAGAGCAGAATGCAGCAGAAACTTTGAAAGAAGTTCGTGAAGAATTAAAAGAAAAAGAGGAGAAAATAAAGAAGACAGAGGACAGACTTATATCAAAGGAGGAGCTCTTGGATAGAAGACAGTCAGATATTGATAAGGAAGTCGAGGCGATGAAGCAAAGAATTCAAGAACTTCGCGACAAGAAAGATAAGATTGATTTAATGGAAGGTGAGAAGCTAAAAGAATTAGAAAAGGTTGCAAGACTTTCAGAAGAAGATGCACGTAACAATCTTTTTGCAGTAATGGAAACGAAATATGAAGAGGATCTACTAGTTAGAATGAAGAAACTAGAAAGTGGGGTTAATGATAATCTTGAGAGAAAGGCTCGCGAAATACTTACCACTTCAATACAAAGACTTGCGAACTCTGTAGCGCCTGACATATTCATTACATCAATTCCAATCCCTTCTGACGAACTCAAAGGTAAAATAATAGGTAAAGAAGGTAGAAATATTAAATCTTTTGAAAGAGAAACTGGAGTAGAGGTTATTATTGACGATACCCCGGGAGCTATTACTATCTCATGTTTTGATCCTGTCAGACGCGCAATTGCGAGACTTGCTTTAGAGAATCTTTTGCTTGATGGTAGAATCCAACCAGCAAAAATTGAAAAAGAAGTAGAGAAAGCAAAAACAGATATAAATAAAATAATAAAAGAAAAGGGAGAGCAAGCAGCAGTTGAGTGTGGAGTGTTCAATCTTGATCCTAGAATCCTAGCAATCCTCGGACGATTATATTTCCGAACAAGTTACGGACAGAACGTTCTTCAACACTCAATTGAGATGACTCACATCGCAGGAATGATTGCACAAGAACTTGGTGCAGATGTAGCAGTAGCAAAAGCAGGGGCTTTGACACATGATATTGGTAAAGCACTGGATCATGAAGTGCAAGGTACTCACGTAGAAATCGGAAGAAGAATCCTTCAGAAATTTGGTGCAAGTGAAGCTATTGTTAAAGCAATGGAAGCTCATCATGAAGAATATCCTTACGAAACATTAGAATCGCGTATCGTTCAGGCTGCAGACTCAATCTCAGGATCTAGACCTGGAGCAAGACGAGATAGTGTAGAGAACTACATCAAGAGACTAGCTGACCTAGAAGCTATAGCAAACGGATTTGGTGGAGTAGAAAAGTCATACGCTCTACAAGCTGGACGTGAGATTAGAGTATTCGTAAGACCATCTGAGGTTAATGACCTTGAAGCTATGAATATGGCTCGTGATATAGCAGTTAAAATTGAGGCTGAACTTAAATACCCTGGAGAAATAAGGGTTACAGTTATAAGAGAGAATAAGATAGTGGAAATAGCACGCTAAAGCGAAAGCTTAGAAGGTGGGAAGCTTAGGAGCTTTAAAGCTTTAGAAACAATACCGCACCTAAAGGTGCGGTATTGTTATTTTCTTCTAAGCTCGACTTTATTTCCTTATGAGCACGGCGAATTAGGAAATAAGAAGTACTCTTGTAGTACTAAGCCCTAAGCTTCTAAGCTTTTTCAAAACCAAACTCTTAAAACAAATAAATATCTTCATTAGGTGCGATGTATTAGTAAACATTGTTACTCCTGTGTCAATATTTTGATATAAAAAGCTATTGTTATATAATGATTTGGAGATACACAGGTCGTTTATTAATTTATTAAAAGTAATTCTTAAAATAAAATGAACAAGCAAGGAATAGTAGAAGCAGTTCACGCTTTACTTGGAGGAACTAAAGTACAAGCAGAATCTGTTGTTGATACAGTGATCGATACAATCATAAAGTCTTTGAAAAAAGGAAATGAAGTATCAATCGCAGGACTAGGTATCTTTTCTGTTAAAGCTCGTGCAGCGCGCATGGCTAGAAATCCTAGAACAGGTGAATCTGTAAAGGTTTCTGCAACAAAAGTACCAAAATTCAGAGCCGCTAAAGCACTGAAGGACGCGGTAAAATAAAGTTTAGGATCGCACTTATACAAAAAATCTCTCAGTGATGAGAGATTTTTTGTTTGTTGAATATTTCACCCTCTCGGGTATCAGCTACTGCTGAAATTTTAAATTTATCGAACCAACTATTCTGGACCCTCTTCTTTAATTTTTCTAGCCAGATCTCCCAATTCTTTTAATTCTTGGTCAGTTAGATTAATTCCTGATGGTGAATCTGCTATTTTTGGTTCTGCATCTAAAACCTCAGGTTGTTCTACTTGATTGTTTTGTTCTTCGTTTTGATTATTGAATGGATTTTCTAAAGTCATTTATTTAATTGCTGTTGTTTTTTTGAAAAATAGTACTAGTCACGAGTTACTGCCGTATGTTCTTCACTTTTATTACATGCTGGGAGGATGGGAAATTGGTCACGGATAATTCGATCGCTCTGCGGGACGGGAGATCGGTCACAAATATTTTACTCACCTTCGTTCGTAAAATTCGGCTACCTTGCGGGACGGGAAGAATCGGTCACAAATAATTTATTTGCCGTCGCAAATAAATTTTCGCGACCCCGGCTCGGTATTTCTTGTTGGTACAAGAAATATACCTGCGCCTTTCGATTCTCCGGTCATGAGCAAAATTGCTCATTCCGGTGCGGGACGGGAGAATCGAACTCCCACCAAAAGTTTGGAAAACTCTTATTCTA
>CAZOAK010000013.1:0-25044 GCA_964577785.1 uncultured Candidatus Saccharibacteria bacterium
ACCTACGACCAATCGATTAACAGTCGATTGCTCTACCGCTGAGCTACAGGGGAATATTGTCAAATCTTTTTTGACTGCTACTTACGTACCAGTCAAAATAAATATTACAAAATTAGTAGTCGCTGTCACGGATAAAATTCTACTGAATTTTTCCTTGAAGCCCTCTCGGACACTCAGAGCTCTTCGCACACCTCGCACCGCCGTGCTCCGGTCTTGCAGTTTGGGTCCCATCCCAAACCTCACCCATCCCGACTTCACTCCACCGCTCTACAGGGGAATGCTCGGACTATAGTATCAAAAATATTGTTATTGGGCAATATTGGATTTCTTGCTAATATTTAGGATATGTTAATCAGATTAAAGGTATTCCCAAAAAGTAGGAAGGAAGAATTAAAGGAGGCAAAGTCTGGTAAATTTGAATTGTATATTAGAGCGGAAGCCAAAAGAGGTGAGGCAAATATGCGTGTGATTGAGATACTAAAAGAGAAATTCCCTGAGGCAAAGAGTATTAGAATCATAAAAGGTCACACAACACCAAATAAGCACATTGAAATCGGAGGTATTCAAGACGGACTTGGTATTTGAAAAATGGTATAATAAAGGTGTTAGATTATTAAGTAATTTATTTTCCTATGATAAAAAAACATGTTAAGGCAACCAATATAGAATTAACTCCTGCAATATCAGATTATTTGGAAAAGAAAATTTTAGGATTAGAAAAATTTGTTAATAAGGTGGAGCATGCAATTGCTAGAATTGAGGTAGGGAGAACTACTAAACATCATAATAAGGGAGAAGTTTTTCGAGCCGAAATTAATTTTGAATACGGAGATCATAAGTTTAGAGCAGAGGCAGAATCAACTGATCTATATAAAGCTATTGATAAAGTAAAAACAGAAATGGTTGCTGAGGTTACAAAGGCGACAAGAAAAACTAGAAAGTTATTGAAAACAGGGAAGCAAAAAATAAAGGGAATGATTAAGGGAAAGTAGGGAAAAGTTTGTTAGTTGGTAAGCTGGTCAGGTGGTAAGGAGATACAAAAACAGCACGGCACCGTAGGTGCCGTGCTGTTTTCTTACAAACTTACCAACTCACAACCTAACTAGCTTCAGATGTAAATTTATTGTATAAATATGCTTATGGTAACTATAGTCCAAAGCGAAAATAAAGTTCTAAGGCAGAAGGCCAAAGAAGTTCCGATAGGAGAGATAACCGGAAAAAATATTCAGAAAATTCTGAAAGACATGCAAAAGGCACTTTTAACCCAAGATGATGGTGTGGCTATTGCTGCACCTCAAATTGGCGAGTCACTTCGAATTTTCGTCGTATCTGGACGAGCTTTTGATATAGACAATGGAGATTACGAAGAGAATAAAGAAATACCAAAAGCTAAAGATTTAATTTGTATAAATCCAGTCATCACAAAACTCTCTCGTGATAAGGAAGAAATGGATGAGGGATGTTTATCTGTTCGTTATCTTTATGGAAAGGTTAAAAGATCAAAAAAAGCTTCGATTGAGGCTTATGATGAAAATGGAAAGAAATTTAAAAGAGGTGGAAGTGGACTTCTGGCACAGATATTTCAACATGAGACAGACCACCTAGAAGGAGTTTTATTTATTGATAAGGCGAGGGATGTGGTAGATATGCCACCGAAAAAAGCTTAAAGGTTTCAGGTTTTAGCTTAGAGCTTTAAATGTAAAATGAAATGGATTCAAATTTACCAACTCACAATTTAAATAGCTCACCAATTTCTTTCATATTTTTTGGTAGCTCTCCTATATCCGTTTCAGCACTTGAAGCATTAAAGGGTGCTGGATCTTTGCCAAAACTCATAATCACTCAGCCTGATAAACCACAGGGTAGGCATTTAGAGTTAGTGGCTTCTCCGGTTAAGATTTGGGCGGAGGAAAATAATATAAAATATCTAACACCAGAAAAAATAAGAACAGAAGATTTTTTTAATGAATTAAAGGAAGTGGGCGCAGAAGTGTTTGTTTTAGTTTCTTATGGCAAAATAATACCTAAAAATATTTTAGAATTACCAAAATTTGGAATACTTAATCTACATCCATCATTACTGCCAAAACTCCGTGGACCTGCCCCGATAGAAAATACAATACTAAATGATATGAAGGATGAAGTAGGTGTTACGATAATGCTTTTAGATGAAAAAATGGATGAAGGTCCAATATTGAAACAGGAAAGTGTTACAATAGAAAATTGGCCACCAAAAAAAAGTGAGTTGTATAAAATTCTTTCAGACAGTGGCTCTAAGTTATTGGTAGAAGTATTACCAAAATGGATCAATGGTCAAATTGATCCCATACCACAGGATAATTTAAAAGCTACGTATTGTGGAATAATAAAAAAACAAGATGGATTGTTAGATTTAGAAGATGATGGATACAAAAATTTCCTAAAATTCTGTGCCTACGAGGGTTGGCCGGGAACATATTTTTTTTATAAATTAGATGATAAAGAAATAAGAATCAAAATCACTGATGTTGATTTTATCGATAATAAATTTGTAATTAAAAAAGTTATTCCAGAAGGAAAGAGGGAGATGGGTCATACAGATTTCCTACGGGGTTATGGAAATCTTCAGAATTAAGTATTAGGACTTATCTATTAAGTATAAATGCACCGCAACAAAGTTGCGGTGCATTTAATTTCTATTTCCATTCTTAATTCTTAATTCCCGGCTTTCTACAACAAACTAGTCGGACTCGTATCTATCTTCACATTCGGAGGGAATGAAAGGAGAATGTCCAAAAGATCTTTATTCGGCCATTTATTTCTGACTACTTTGATTAAAATATTCAAAGCACTGTTACCATTTCTAGATTTTATAAATGCAGGGAATATTGTTGGACTATAATCCTTTAGCTTTTCACGAATAGTGTTCGCTTCGATTTTTACCTGATCCTTTTTACCCTCTACTGATAATTTTATTATTGTCATAAATGGGGGATATCCAAAATCATGTCTTGCTTTGATTTCATCATTTGCGAATCCTTCCAAGTCTCCTGCGAGTCCTTGTTCAATTATTTTGTGTTTAGAATTTCTAGCTTGTATAAGTAGAACTTCTTTGGTCTTCGATTTAATATCCAAAATTATATGCATTATCTGTTCATTGGTTCGAAAATGTGGAAGCGAGAACAAACTATCTAAGGACACGATAGCTCCAAAATCCACTGATTCATCATACAAATATTTGAGTGCCAGATCGGTTCCAAGTAATATAAAGCTATCTTTCCCTCTAAATATTTTTAACTTATCTTTGACTGCTTTTGGACCTTTACAATTATCACTGTCTATTCTTACTATTTTACTTTCTGTTACTCCTTTTATTTCTTCCTCTATTCTTTCTATTCCAATGCCGAGTGGAACAAGATTCCAACTCTGGCATACTTTACAGTTCTCATGTGCGTCTTTGGTTTTACCACAGTGATGACAAATAAATATACGTCTATCTTTGACTGTGTGAAGTGTGATAGGGCTTTCGCAATTATCACAAAGTATTGTGGTACCGCAATCATTACATACTGTTTGAGAAGCAAGTCCTCGTCTTGAGGAGTAGATAAATATTTTCTTCTTGCTTTTAATACTATATAGGATCATTTCTTTAAGATCGGGACTCAATACTTCAAATTTCTTTTTCTCTCCTTCTTTGGGCTTAATATCAACGATCAAAGTTTGAATCTTTCTAATACTTCGTCTTTCAATTCTCGCATACTCATTTATCTCACCTTCTTTTACAAGGGCTAGAGTTTCTATGGACAGAAGTTTGTCTCCCAATACCAACCGAGCATTCAGTGCGTGGGCAATTTGTTTAGCAACAATGTGGACATGAAGAAATGGTCTTCTTTTGCTTTTATAAAATGGAGATGATTCTTCCTCAAGTATTATTGTGCCCACACTTTCGTTAAGTAGTGATAGGGTATAGTAAGTGCCAATGATTAATAGCGCGTGAGATTCTGTATTAATCTTGTTTACGAATTCTGTCAAAGTTTTCTTAGATGTCGTTTTACTTAGGGCGATGGTGTAGTCAGTTATGCCTTTAGATAGTTTATCTTTTATTTCTAGAACTTTTTCTTCTGTTGGACATATTATGGCAATGGACCTCTTTTTGGCGAATGATTCTCTGATCGTGCTTCGATAAGTATCCATTCTATCTTCATTACTTAACTGCATGGCGAGAACCTCAAAATTGTTTTCCTTACTTTGTTTTCTCTCTTTTTCATTATCTGACTTTTGGAAAAATGTTTTTGGATTCTCAAAACATATCTTGGGAATGAGACTTGCCAATACTCCTCCAATACTTGTGGCTGAAATTTCGGCGATCTTTGAACTCGCTCGCATCACATATGGAGGCAGAGATACTTTGTTGTTAAAATCTATTATTTTTTTAATAGCAAAATCCATTTCTTTGATGGATGATTTGTTTTGCAGCGCGTCGACAGATTCTAGGACGATTCCTGGGATCTCCTTTTTACGCAGGGGGATAGTAACAAGTGAGCCAACTTCTATGTCTTTGGTAGAAAAGTAAGTTAGCATCTCTTTACGCATGCCACGAGCTATGGGGACTATGGATAAGAGTCTCATCCCGTTAGAAAAAAGTTAGCAGGTGCTGGTAATTATACATTCCAAACTTAATCATGTTTATATTATTAATTTAAAAAAATTGTTTAACTTTTTCTAACGGGATCGAATCCCTTTTGCTTAGAAAAGGTTAGGTAGTTGATAATTCTTTTGTAGTGCCTGCTTCAACATAATATTATATAGTCCTTTTACAAAAACTGCTTAGGTTTTTCTAACGGGATCTCATTCCACAATTATAGCAGATTAAGGCCACTCTCCAATTAATCAAAACCGAGTGCCCGACACCCGATTCCGTAGACGTTCAGCATATACGAAATTTCTCTTCGGCAAGGGGTCTAACCTCTTTCTGGATTGAAAAGTGAAAAGTCTGTGCTAGTATCTGGTTTATCAATCGTATGAATGCACATTCCTTGTTTTACGGGCTCAAGCACATTTTTGGTGGTCTTGCATGGTCACTTTTCGTCGTTTATTTCTTCTATTTGGGACTGAGTGATTTTGGGATATATCCCAGTCATAAAGTGTTCATTGGAATGACTATCGCCGTCTTTCTTGTTTATCAGTTGATCATGTGGTGGCCTCACAAAGCCAATAAAGTCACAATCGGAAAGGACTAATCACTGGCAACAAACCAAACACACCGTGGACCTTTTTAGGTACCACGGTTTTTTTATTGTCTATACATTTTCTTAGATGTCCAGCGTCTGCGGATGTAGGGGTCCAACCCCTACAAAACAAAAATTGTGCTTTTACCATAAAAGCTTTACTATATACGGAATGAAAGATGAAATTTTTTATATTAAAGGTCTAGGTGGCAAAAAAACCTTGAAAGGTGAGGTGTCTATTTGTGGTGCGAAAAATGCTGTTTTACCACTTTTTGCCTCATCTTTACTATTTGATGATGAGGTTAAGTTTAATAACATTCCCGACATTGAGGATTGTCTCAGGATGTCTGAAATATTAGAAAAGCTTGGTGTAAGTGTAATAAGGGAAAAAAAAGGTCAGTACATATTGAATGCATCAAAAACGAATGGAAAAGTGATAGATGAAGAAATAGCAAAAAAACTTCGCGCATCTATTATTCTTACAGGTCCAGTCCTCGCTCGTTTCGGTAAAGTATCTTTTCCACATCCGGGTGGATGTGTTATTGGTGCTCGTCCTATTGATATTTTTATTGATGGTTACAAATCTATGGGAGCGACCGTCAAGGAAAAGGGTGGTCTTTATATTATAGAAACAAAAAATGGTTTAAAGGGAGCAAATATTTTTTTGAGAAATCCAAGTGTAACTGCGACAGAGGCATTTGTTATGGCTGCAATATTGGCAGACGGAGAAACGGTAATTAAAAATGCTGCAACAGAACCCGAGATTATGGATTTAATAGAATTTTTGGTTTCTTGTGGTGCAAAAATAAAAGGAGAGGGAACATCTACTATTACGATAGTTGGTTCCAAAAAACTTTTGAAGGCTCGTGGATTTTCTTGGAGGGTTGTCCCTGATAGAATCGAAGCTGGAAGTTTTTTGATTTTAGGAGCTTTGTGTGCTGATAATTTGCTTATTAGTAATTGCGAACCAAAACATTTGGAAGCACTAACAAGTGAGCTTATTGCTTCAGGTGTTCCTATTACTATTGGTCAAGATTTTTTACAAATAAAAAATAATGCCAAAATTTCGAATAAAAAATTCAAGAGTTTTAATATAAAGACTCATGAATATCCTGGATTTCCGACAGACTTACAGGCACCGGCTATTGTATTTTTGACTCAAGTATTAGGAGAATCAAATGTATTTGAAACTATTTTTGAAAATCGTCTTGGATTTGCTGAGGATCTTGTTACAATGGGCGCGAATATCCGTATGCTTGATGCACATCGAATAATAGTAAAAGGACCTTCGGTTCTAAAAGGTAGAGAATTATATGGTCCAGATCTTAGAGCAGGACTTGCTTTTGTTATTGCGGGAATAGTGGGTAAAGGTGAATCAAGGATACATAATGTATACTATATAGATAGAGGTTATGAGGAAATAGATAAGAAACTTCGTTCAATTGGAGTAGATATAAAAAGAATATAATTTATGGCATTTTTTACTAGAAAATTAGGGATTGATCTTGGAACAGCGAATACGCTTGTTTTTGTTCCTGGACGCGGAATCGTTTTGAATGAACCATCTGTTGTGGCTGTATCACAATCAGAAAATAAAATCCTCGCAGTGGGTAACGATGCAAAAGAAATGATTGGTAAAACTCCAGATAATATTATCGCGTATCGTCCAATGAAAGATGGAGTGATAGCGGATTATCGTGTGACTGAAGCGATGCTACGATATTATATTGGTAAAGCTTTGGGTAAATGGAATTTTATTCGTCCAGAAGTAATGATCTCTGTACCTGCTGGTGTGACATCGACAGAAAGGCGTGCAGTTATAGAAGCTGCGGTAAAAGCGGGTGCTAAAAATGCGTTCGTGGTCAAGGAGCCAATACTCGCGGCAATCGGTGCAGGTATTTCTATTCAAGAACCAATGGGGCACATGATTGTTGATGTTGGTGGAGGTACAACTGATGTGGCTGTGATTTCTCTCGGGGGAATTGTGACTTCAACATCTGTCAAATGTGCAGGAAATAGAGTTGATGCTGGAATAGTGGATTACATGAAAAAGCATTATAACCTTATGGTAGGGGATAAAACTGCTGAGGATATTAAGATAACTATCGGATCTGCAGTACCAATGGAGGAGGAATTAGTCATGTCTGTAAAAGGTAGAGATTGTCTGTCTGGGCTCCCACGATCTGTAGAAGTAAAAACAAATGAAATTGTGCGTGCGATCGGTAAAGAACTTCGCGAAATGATTCAAGCTATTAAAGATGTGTTACAAGAAACTCCTCCAGAACTTGCATCAGATATTATTGATCAAGGTATTACAATGACTGGTGGATCATCACAACTTCGAAATCTCCCTGAGTTAGTATTTCGTCGTACAGGGGTAAAAGCGAAGCTCGCTGAGAATGCACTTTTTTGTGTGGCAATGGGTACGGGTATAGCGCTTGAACACCTCGAGACATACAAAAAAGCAGTTATCTCGAAGAGATAGAAGCTTTAATTATCCAATTTTCAATTAATCAATATTCAAGTTGAATACAATTTAATTATTTAATGAGATTAGGATTTCATTGAATACTTGCAAATTGAAACTTGAAAACTTTCTAAAATGTTTAGTAATATTTTAAATACACACCATGCTATTTTGGTAGAAGGTGAGCCAACATTAACTTTGGATGTTATTAAAAATCAATTAGTAGAAGAAGGTCTGATTATTCAAAATAATCCAGACTTAATATTTCTATCCTTCACTAAATTTGGAATTGAAGAATCAAGAATGATAATTGAGATGGCAAATGGGGCGCCAGTGCAGGAATCTAAAAAGAGAATCATTTTTGTATTCAATACTATTACCGATCAGGCACAAAATGCTCTCTTAAAAATCATGGAGGATCCTTCGCCACAAATAGGATTTGTTATGGTTACCCATAGTGCGAATGGAATGTTGCCGACACTTAGATCAAGAATTCAAATAATTAGCGCTCAAAATTCAGAAAAGGCAGAAACGGAGAGTATTGAAGAATTTATAAATATGTCTATTGGGGAGAGAATTCAAGAGATCGAAAAAATGGTCAAAGATTATAAAGATACAAGTGATAAGCAATCAATTAAAAATTTCCTACTTTCTCTCCATTATTTTTTTGAAAATAAGTTAAAAAGAGAAAATGATCTTAAAAATGTTTCTATTTTGAGGGTAACCTCGAAAGCATTGAATTATCTAGAAGATAAGTCTTCATCTGTAAAGATCTTGCTTGAGTCGGTAGCCATCGTTTTGTAATAGTTTGGATTTTGTTCTATAATTAGCTTATTAAACATTAATTTTCTATTGGGATGGATTTTAAAGATTTCAAAACAGAGATAAAAAACACAGAAGAATGGCTCGCAAAAGAGTTTGGTCAAATTCGAACTGGGCGCGCAACACCTCAAATGCTTGATGGAGTAATGATCGAAGTATATGGATCTAATATGCCAGTATCTCAAGTCGCTACAATTACACTCGAAGACCCTCGCACACTTCGTATTGTTCCTTGGGACAATACAAACTTGAAGCCAATTGAAAAGGCAATTTTGGTTTCTAATACAGGACTTTCTGTTTCTGTAGATGATAAAGGTGTCAGAGTATCATTCCCACCGCTTACAACAGAGTCTCGTGGAACATTCGTTAAAATGGCCAAATCAAAATTGGAAGATTCGAAAGTGGCACTAAGACAAGAGAGAAACAAGATAAATGATGAGTTAAATACAAAGAAAAAAGATTCAGAGATGAGTGAAGACGAAGTAGTCCGAGCCAAGGCGGAAGTAGATAAACTCATTAAAGAATCAACAGAGAGATTAGAGTCACTCACTGTGAAGAAAGAGGCGGAGATAATGAATTAATTTAACAATAAATAATAAATATTAAGTAGTAGTTAATGGGTAATGAATAGAATTTCTATTATTTACTATTAACTATTTACTACTAACTAATCTATGAGTTTCATCACCCTTATCCTCGTTATATCAATCCTAGTTTTCGTTCATGAACTCGGACATTTTTTAGTTGCCAAAAAATCTGGAGTTAGAGTTGATGAATTCTCGATAGGATTCCCACCTCGATTATATTCCAAAAAAGTAGGAGAAACTCTATATTCCATAAATTTAATTCCTTTCGGTGGTTATGTAAAAATATTTGGTGAGAATCCTGATGCTGATTCTATGGATGGTCCAGATAAGAAAAGAAGTTTTGTAAACAAACCGAGACATATTCAGGCGCTTATTTTGGTGGCTGGTATTGTTATGAATGTATTGTTTGCCTGGGCACTTCTAACAATGAGTTTTACGTTAGGGGTATCACAAACTTCGGATCAGTCATCTGGCAATCTGGTCATGGTGACAGATGTCTTAAAAGATTCTTCAGCAGAAATGGCTGGTATTAAATCTGGAGATTTGATTACAGATATTGAATTAAGTGAAAGGTTAAAAGTAAAAAGTGAAAAAGTTGAAGAGAAAATAGATACAAATAAAATTAAAGAAATTGTGGCTGGCTCAAAGGGACTACCACTTGTTGTGACATATATAAGAGGTGACAAAACAGCAACAACAAGTGTGGAGGCAAAAAATGGAACAGTTGCTGGAAGTTTTGTTATAGGTATTCAAATGGCAGATGTAGAAAATACAAAACTTCCATTTGGACAGGCGATTATAGAGGGTGCCAAAACAACTTATGAATTATTTATCGCCACAATGGTTGGGACAGTTAAATTTTTTGGAAGCGCATTCACTTTGAATGCGAACCTAGCTGATGTTTCAGGGCCAGTGGGAATTGCTGGATATTTAAATCAGGCAAGAGAGTTTGGCCTATCAACACTGTTTTCTTTTGTAGCAATTATTTCTTTAAATCTTGCAGTCATAAACCTTCTACCATTTCCAGCACTCGATGGAGGACGATTGTTGTTTGTTTGTATTGAAGCAATAATCAGAAGACCTATTAATCCAAAAATTGCAAATGCTGTTAATCTTATAGGGTTTGGGTTACTAATGTTGCTTATGTTAACAATAACTGTGTCGGATATAGGAAAGCTATTCTAGGTGCAAGCTTAGAGGTTTTAGCTTTCAGCTTTTAGGGAAGTATATGAAATAATGCTCCGTGCCAGAGGCACGGAGCATTATTTCATAATTTCTATCATATATAGTAGAATACACTTCATGAAGCAATCACAACTTTTTACAAAAACACGTTTTGAAGCACCTAAAGATGAGGTGGCTAAGAATGCTCAAATACTTATTCGTGCCGGATTTATCCACAAAGAAATGGCGGGTGTGTATTCATTCTTACCCCTCGGACTTCGTGTCATGGAAAATATAAAACAAATCATTCGTGAGGAAATGAATAAAATAGAAGGGCAAGAAATAGTGCTAACTGCACTTCAGGAAAAGGAAGTTTGGGAAAAAACAGGTAGATGGGATGATGCAGTGGTAGATAATTGGTTTAAAACAAATTTAAAAAATGGAACAGAGCTTGGACTTGCATATACACACGAAGCAGTCTTAACCGAGCTCATGAAAAGTTTTATTTCTTCTTATAGAGATTTGCCTGTATATCCATATCAATTTCAAACAAAATTTCGTAATGAGCTTCGTGCTAAAAGTGGGATATTACGTGGTAGAGAATTCATGATGAAAGATCTTTATTCTTTTTCAAAAACTACACAAGAGTTAGATGATTATTATGAAAAATCTATTGAGGCGTACAGGAAAGTTTTTGACCGATTAGGTATTGGACATATAACTTATTTAACACTTGCAAGTGGTGGCTCATTTGGTACTAAATATTCTCACGAGTTTCAAACTCTTACGTCAGCTGGAGAGGATTTGATTTATATCCACAAAGGTAAAAACATTGCAATAAACAAGGAAGTTTTGAATGAAGAATCATTGGCAATGCTCGGGATTAAAGAGGATGAGCTTGTAACAGAAAAATCCATCGAAGTAGGTAATATTTATAAACTCGGAACATTTTATTCAGAACCATTGGGACTGACATTTAAAAATGAAGCGGGTGAAAATAGTCCAGTTATCATGGGAAGTTATGGTATTGGTATTTCAAGACTTGTCGGGACTATTGTTGAGGTTTGTGGTGGAGATAAAGAAATGGTTTGGCCAGAAAGTGTTTCGCCATTTAAAGTTCATTTGATTGAGTTGTCTCAAGGAGATGAAGGAATAAAAAATAAGGCGACAGAATTATATAAAAAATTAGTCGAAGCAAATATAGAGGTTTTGTTTGATGATAGAGAAGCTCGTGCCGGGGAAAAGTTTGCCGATGCGGATTTAATTGGAATACCACACAGGATTGTGATAAGTAAAAAAACAGAAGAAGCTGGCCTACTTGAATACAAAAACAGAATTTCAGGAGAGACAGTTGGCAAGACTAAAGAAGAGGTAATGGAAATATTAGGTAATAAATAATTAATAAACCCAGCACTAAATTTTTTCAAGAAAATTTAGTGCTGGGTAAATCAACCCAAAAATGGATTTCAAATTCATGCAAAAATTCTATACGATGTTCTCAAATGATATTGGTATTGATCTCGGTACTGCGAATACCTTGGTATATGTAGAGGGTAAGGGAATTGTGGTGAATGAGCCATCTGTCGTTGCGGTAAATCAAAAGACTGGGCAAGTAGTGGCTGTTGGTGCTCAAGCCAAAGAAATGCTCGGTAAAACTCCAGGACACATTGTCGCGATCAGGCCAATTGTAGATGGAGTAATTTCAGATTTTGAGGTTACAGAAGAAATGATGTCGTATCTTATAAATCGAGCGGAGGGCGATAATAAAAAGATGTTGGGTCCACGTGTTGTTGTTGGAGTACCTTCTGGTATTACAAACGTAGAGCGTCGTGCAGTTCGTGATGCAACAGTGAATGCTGGTGCTCGAGAAGTACATATAGTAGAAGAACCAATGGCTGCGGCAATAGGAATTGGGATACCAATCAATGATCCGGTTGGAAATATGATACTGGACATTGGTGGAGGAACTACTGATATTGCGATAATATCTCTTGGTGGAATTGTTAATTCTAGAAATATTAAAATTGCAGGAGATAAATTTAATAATGATATTATTCAATTTTTAAAAAATGAGTTAAAAATACTTATTGGAGAAAAAACTGCTGAAGATATTAAAATAAATATTGGTAGCGTGATCTCTAATGAAGCGCCGGTTGAAATGACGGTTCGTGGCAGGGATCTTATTACGGGATTACCACGTGAGGTTGTTATTACAGAAACTGACGTGAGGGAGGCGATAGCACCTTCTATTGATGCATTAATAGAATCAATAAAAGAGGTTATAGAGATAACACCGCCAGAAGTGATATCCGATATTATGCATAGAGGTCTCCATCTTGTGGGCGGGGGAGCGCTTATTCGTGGTATGAAGGAATTGCTAGAAGAAGTTCTTAAAATACCGGTGCATGTTGCAGAAGATCCTCTTACAGCTGTGGTACGTGGTACTGGAATAATACTTGGGGACATAGATGGTTATACTGATGCACTAATTAAGAATGAAGATGAATTACCGTTTACAAACTAGAAAAAAAAATAGAAATCCTTTACCAAAAATTCTTGCAATTATTATTATTTGTTTGATTTTGGGTTTTTTGGCCAGAGGTTTAATTATTAAAACATTTGTCTATACGGGTGGTGCTTTTAATAATGTAATATCATTTTTTATACCGAACGGTTTTAGATCTGGCAATTCAATAAAAGAAGAGAATGATTGGTTGAGACAAGAGGTATTAAGGTTAACTGCAGAAAATGCTGATAGGACTGTGCTTAAGAGTGAAAATACAAATCTTAAGTTTCTTATGAATCGTAAGGTTGTAGAGGGTGGTAAAGAAGTTTTGGGGGTAATCATTTCTAAACCATCAACAACTCCCTACGATACGTTTATTATTGATGTGGGACAAGAGGCGGAAATAATTGTTGGTAATAAAGTCATATACGGATCACTTATTATTGGTGAGGTGACAGAGGTTGGTAATAAATTTTCAAAGGTAAAACTGTTTTCTTCATTTGGTAATGTTTTTTCAGGAACATTGGGTGAGGATAATTTAAAAGCCGAGGTAAAAGGATTCGGTGGAGGTAGTTTTGAATCCTTGGTACCTATAGGTGCAAATGTAAAGGAAGGGGATGCACTAGTGATGCCTCAGATATCTAGCAAAGTATATGGTGTGGTACAAAAGATTGAAGAATTAACAGCGGAGGGGTTCAAGAGATTGTTCTTTGTTATGCCTATTAATTTAAATCAGATAAACGAGGTGTTGGTTATTGATTAATTATATGAAAAGAGTTTTAGGAAACATTTTAGCACTTATTAGTTTTTTTCTATTGCCGTTTTGGTGCACAGTTATTATTTGTATAGTTTTATTATTAATTTTTGATTTTATAGAGATTATTTTCTTTGGGTTTTTATTTGATGTTGTCTATGGTGTCGGTGGTACATTTTTACAATCAAATATGTTTATTTTAAGCGGTATGGCTATATATGGTATTATGTTTTTAATTAAACCATATTTAAAGCTATAAAATGTTTCATCGATTATTTAAGAATTGGAAAAGAAATATACATAATTCAAAGAGCAATTCGGTAAATCCTGATGAAATATTTTTGGATTCATCCAATTTACCATCATTTAACAAGGATCAGTTTGAAGGTCGTATTGAAACACCTATTTCTAAATTATCACTGACGGTACTTAAATACATTTTTTTAGTCATTGCTGTTGTTTTTATTTATAGAGCTGTAATTTTACAAATAAATAATGGATCATACTATGCAGATAGGGCACTCAATAATAATTTAAAAAAAGAGGTTATCTTTGCCCATAGAGGTGTTATCTCAGATAGAAACGATGTACCGCTCGCCTGGAATGAGGAGAGCACAACGGATGCGTATGATAAAAGAATATATATAGATGGTGGTGGGTTCGCACATTTATTAGGGTTTGTTAAATATCCGGGCAAAGATTCCTCGGGAAACTTTTATAGCTATTATATTTTAGGACAAGATGGAATAGAAAAATATTATGATGAAAAATTAAGAGGAGCCAATGGTGCCAAACTAACAGAAGTGACAGTAAAAGGAGTTATTGAGAGTCAGAGTACTTTGGAACCTCCACAAAATGGAGAAAAAATAAATCTATCTATTGATTCAGAGGTTGAGCAAGAGTTATATAGACAAATAGAATCCGCCGCAGAAAATTCAGGATTTGTGGGTGGGGCGGGAGTGATCATGGATGTTCATACTGGTGAAGTTATTGCTATGGCATCATATCCTGATTACAATTCAAATATTATGTCAGATGGGACAGACAGATCAAAAATTGTTGAATATTTACAAGGTAAGAGGCAACCATTTTTGGATCGTGTTATTACAGGACTTTATGCACCGGGATCTATTATCAAACCATTCATTGCACTCGGTATTTTACAGGAAAAAATAATTAATCCAATCAAAGAAATATTTACTATTGGATATTTATCATTACCAAATCCATACAATCCTGACAATCCGACAATTTTTAAAGACTGGAAGAATCATGGATCGGTAGATATGCGTCGTGCCCTAGCTGTTTCGTCTGACGTATATTTTTATATTACTGGAGGAGGATTTATGGGGCAAAAAGGCTTGGGTATAGATAAAATTGATGAATACGTATTTAAGTTTTTGTTTGGTGAATCAACATCTGGTTTTTTTGAGGGTCCAGATGGGACTGTACCGACACAAGAATGGAAGAAAGAAACTTTTGATGGAGAGGCATGGAGTGTTGGTAATACATATCATACAGCTATCGGTCAGTATGGATTTCAGGTAACACCACTTCAGATTGCTCGAGCTATGACCGGTATTGCAACAGAGGGTACAATTGTTGAGCCAGTAATAATAAAAGATGAGCAAGGTAAAAAAACCTCAATTGAAAAAATAGATAAACAAAATTATAAAATAGTTAAAGAGGGGATGAGACAGGCTGTGACTGATGGGACCGCTATTGCATTAAATATTGATGGAGTAGAGGTGGCGGCTAAAACTGGTACAGCGGAACTCGGTAGTGCCAAGTCCAAAGTTAACTCATGGGTGGAAGGTTTCTTTCCTTACAATGAACCTAAATACGTATTTGCACTTGTGCTTGAGAATGGACCTACAACATATAAAGTGAGTGCCATGCAGACTATGGGGCGTACAATAACAGCGATGAGGGATAATGGTTTGGAATACGTGAAATAGGAGGGTCAGCTTAGGAGCTTAAGGCTTAGAAGCTTGAAAGCTTTTAATTCAAATGCCGTGGCTCTGTCACGGCATTTGAATTTACCTCCTAAGCACTAAGCTTCTTCGCTTCCAAGCTTGAATTTTGCCCCTTGACATTTGACCCTATTTCGTGCTATAATACTTAAGTTAAAGCTCTTTGAAAGTTTGGAAAGCTAGTGTGTAAACGCCATATAAATCTTGTGTGTCGTTTACACACTAGCAGGGAAATCAACCGATGACTTTAGCTGTGTGCAACAAACAACAACCCACATATCATCAGACCATGAAAACACTCGTCAAACTCGCAATCATTGTTTCTTTTGTCAGCACACTCGTTAGCTGCGGCGGCATGATGCCACCGAAGCAACGGATGGAGATCATCCGCCGCCAGATGGCGATGGAAGGGAACGGCGGTTTTATGGAACGCCGCTCACCGCAACCGCCGTCTCGCACGATGACCTCATCAACATCTTCGTCCTCCACCAATCGCGGTGAGAAGGTTTTGAAAGATGAGCGTGGCTGGCCCTATGTGATTGGTACGGATGGCAAGCGCCATCCGCCATCCCGCGGAGGGCAGTCGCAGAGTGGCTCTCGTCCTCAGCAACAGATGTCCTCGAGCAGGCAGTCGTCATCGTCGTCACAACAGGTTGTTACGATTAATGGCCGTCCATACGTGATTGTCAATGGTCAGGCCATCCCGATCGCATCGAACAGTAGCAACAGCAGCAACAGGAGCTACGGTTCCGGTAGCTCGTACTCCACATCGGAGAAGCGGGCGTACCAAACCTATGTCTTCAAGCCTGTGGACGGCACGAAATTGCACTGGTAATTTCCACAGTAGTTCCAAACTCAACCCATCAGTCCCGTTTGCGCTTGCGCGAACGGGACTGATTCATTTTTATATAATCCCTTGTTTTTTTGACCCAAAAATTGTACAATAGCAGTCCTTTTAAATAACAATTAAAATCATGACAGATCAAAAAGAATATCTAACAAAAGAGAAATTGGAAGAGCTGAAGGTGGAGTTAGACCATTTAAAAAAGGTAAAAAGAAGAGAAGTTGCTGACATGCTCGAATATGCTAAATCTATGGGAGACCTTTCTGAAAATGCAGAATATCAAGAGGCTCGTGAAAAGCAGGCAGAAGTAGAAGAGCGAGTTAGTAAACTAGAAAATATTTTAAAAAATGCCGTTATTATGCATGCGCATCATGGTGGTGCTATCAGTATCGGGTCTACTGTTGTAGTAAAAAGACAGGGAGACAAAGAAACAAAGACATATCAAGTTGTAGGGTCAGAAGAAGCGGATATTCTGAAAGGTAAAATTTCAAACAATTCTCCAATAGGTGTTGCAATAATGGGTAAGAAAAAAGGAGACAAATTTGATATTAATACTCCAAAAGGAAAGGTGAGTTATGAGATAGTGGAAATAAAATAGCACTCCAGAAATCACTTTTTGAAAAACACAGAAATTTTTTACTAAAAATTTCCTCCGTACGTCGCCGTCGCTCCTCCCGAGGCTTTTCAAAAAATGTTTTCTTCCGCCAAGATGCGACTATCTCCCAACCTCTTTCTTCACAAGAAAGAGGAGAAAATGCGAAACAGCACCGAGGCAAAGCCTCGGTGCTGTTTGTTTTGTTTGAAAATTGGTTAATTGAGTATTGAAAATTGTAATTATAAAGCTGGCATTTCATGTATCTTTGCTTTATAATTGCGCTTATGGCCTTAGATGAAATACGACAAGTAAGACTTGATAAATTAGAAAAAATAAAGGCAAAGGGACTGAATCCTTATCCTTCCACAAGTTCACGCACTCACACGATTGTGGAAGCAATTGGTCTTTTTGATACTTTATCTACAGATGCTACAAAAGTGACTTTGGCAGGGAGAGTAATGTCTCTTCGTGGTCAGGGTGCTTTAATATTTTTTGATATTTTTGATGGGACAGGGAAGTTCCAAGGATTATTTAAAAAGGACGATACTAATTCTGAGACGTTTGATTTTTTTGGTGAAGTTGTTGATATTGGGGATTTTGTAGAAATAACTGGTACTTTATTTACAACAAAGACAGGACAAAAAACAGTCCAAGTAGAAAATTTCAGCATGCTTTCTAAATCCCTTTTGCCACTTCCAGAAAAGTGGCATGGACTTACTGATGTTGAAGAAAGATTCCGTAAAAGATATTTGGATATTCTTGGTTCTGATGAACTACGGGATATGTTTGTTAAAAAAGCCAAATTCTGGCAATCAACACGAACTTTTTTAATTGAAAAAGGTTTTTTGGAAGTAGAAACTCCATCGCTTGAAATAACTACAGGTGGAGCAGAGGCCAATCCATTCAAAACTCATCACGACGATTTCGATATTGATGTTTTTATGCGAATTTCTGTAGGGGAATTGTGGCAAAAGAGACTTATGGCGGCAGGATTCCCAAAAACTTTTGAAATAGGGCGAATATATCGTAATGAAGGTTCGAGTCCTGATCACACACAAGAATTTACTAACATGGAATTCTATATGGCTTATGATGACTATCGAGATGGCATGAGCTTGGTCAAAGAAATGTACAAAAGAATCGCTAATGAAGTATTCGGCACAACATCTTTTGAGACTCGTGGACATAAATTTGATTTGGCGGATGATTGGAAGGAAATTGAATACAGTGAAGAAATCAAAACTCAAACCGGGATTGATATTTTCAATGCAACAGTAGATGAAATGAAATCAAAGCTTAAAGAATTGAATGTTAAATATGAGGGTGATAATTTGGAGAGATTGACTGATACATTATGGAAATACTGTAGAAAGAATATTGCTGGTCCTGCATTCTTAATTCACCATCCGAAGCTTGTGGCACCATTAGCTAAGCAAAGTGAAAAGAACGACAAAGTCGTAGAGAGATTCCAGGTAATTTTAGCAGGTTCCGAAATTGGGAATGGATATTCAGAGTTAAACGATCCAATAGACCAGAGAGCGAGATTTGAAGAACAAAAGAAATTAATTGATGCAGGAGACAATGAAGCGATGATGGCGGACTTTGAATTCGTAGAGATGCTCGAACACGGCATGCCACCAACTTGTGGATTTGGATTTGGTGAAAGATTATTTTCATTTTTGGTAGATAAACCAATTCGCGAGACTCAGATGTTTCCACTGATGAAACCGAAGGGGAAAGAGGAGAAAGTGGAAGGTGGAAAGTAGAAAGTGGAAGGAAAAATTCAAAACAAACAGCATCGGGGCCAAAGGACTCGGTGCTGTTTTGATTAAAAAAACGCACCAAATCTCTTTGGTGCGGTGACTCTCTACCTAAGTGGAGAAAGATCGATGCGAGTGTATGTTTGGAGCGCAATGATTTCGCTTCTCTGACCAATATTCACTTCGCCTTTGTCAGTCCTGAAGTTGTAGTGTCCGACTGCGATATCGCCAGACGGTTCACCATTTCCCCCAAGGATTGGGCCAGCAAAATGGAATTCGTCTCCAGAGACTGATCCACACATCACTTCGAGAACAGCAAGCATCTCGCAGCTCAATCCATGAGCCCATTGGAATATGAGTTTCCTCGCACATTCTTCATTTGCTCGTAGGGCACTGTGAGCTTGCTCCTTTGTGGGCTGAACACCCGTTAACGTACAAGTTTTCATCAGAATGAATCCTACTCAGTTTTTATATGAAGTCAATAAATAAAAAAGAAGCTGCCTTGCGAGGAAGCTTCTAAATATATGAAGAATCAGTAGCACCAACCAATTGTTGTTTGTTTGGTTTTGTGAGAATAAGAAAATGTAATTTGCCTTTTACCACATTCGATTGCTGGGCTTTCTACATTTCTTTTCCCATCGTGTTGATGGATTTCTCGCTTGTGGTGAGCAAGTTCTTCGAACAATTCCTTTTTCGGGATCCTCCTCTCAATCTCATCCCTGAGTTTGCGATCCTTTTTGCAAAGTGCTAGCACCTTGAATTTTTCTTGCTTCGTGTACCGTTCTGGTTTTTTGGGCATAGAGATGCGGGTTAAGGTTTTTCTACTTTCAGTCTACCTATCCTCAAACTTTAGTCAAATACACAAGATTTGATTGTGTATTTTATCTGTTTTTTGAGTTTATTTGAAAATTGATTAATTGGAACTTGGGTAATTTCCCGTAGGGAAACTGTGGAAAACTTTGTATTGTTTTACATATAAAGTGGTATACTGTAGTACATAAGTGGGATGAAGTGGTATGAAGTAAATTGTATGAGTTTCAAAAGATATTTTTAAAGTTTTTAATTTTAAAATCGACCTATCTTTTGAAACTCATCAATCGAAATTAAATCTCACTTGAGTACTTGAAACTTGGACAATTGAATACTTTCATTTTTTATAATAAAAAATAGCATGCTTATAGGCGAATACACTCACACAATCGACGACAAAAACAGAATTTCGCTTCCATCGAAATTCCGTAAAGAGGTGGGTAAAAAACTTATAGCAACATATGGTTTGGAGGGATGTTTGTTCCTATATCCGACAAAAGAATGGACAAAGATTTCAGATGAGATGGGTAAAATGGATTCTTTGAAATCAGATACACGAGGATTTAACAGATTTATGTTCGGTGGTGCTGTGGAATTAGAAGTAGATGCTTTAGGGAGAGTACTTATTCCAGAATATCTAAGAGAGTTTTCAAAGATCAAGGATAAAGGCGTTTTTATCGGAGTTCACAAGAGAATTGAAATGTGGAATGACAAGAAATGGGCAGAGTACAAGCAAAAAGTTGTTGGTGAGGCTGATACTCTAGCGGAGAAATTAAGTCAGACTGGGGCTTTCTAGATTATGGCTGAATACATTCACAAAAGTGTTCTTTTAAAAGAAATGGTAGATGGTTTGGATATTCATAAAGGTGACGTGATTGTTGATTGTACATTGAATACTGGAGGGCATAGTGAATACGCTTTAAAGAGTTACAAAGATATCAAAATTATCGGTATTGATGCAGATAGTGGTGCGATAAAAAAGGCTGAAAAAAGATTAAGCAAGTTCGGTAAATCTTTTGAAGCATTCAAATCAAATTTCAGGAATTTAGATAAGGTTTTGGATAAAGCAAAGAGTAAGGAGGTGGACGGCTTTATGTTTGACCTTGGCTGGAGTTCTGATCAGCTCGAGATATCAGGTAGAGGATTTTCTTTTCAAAGAGATGAACCACTACAGATGTCATACAATGCTGAAGAGAATGAGGTGACAGCAGAAACAGTTGTTAATGAGTGGTCTGAGGAAACTTTAAAATCAATCCTTAAAGGATTCGGTGAAGAAAGTTTTTCAGGAAGAATTGCCAGAGCAATAGTCGAAGCTAGAGAAATATCACCAATCAAAACCACAGAACAGCTTAAAGAAATAGTTTGGAATGCGGTACCAGGGTTTACAAGGAACAAAAAGACACATCCTGCCACGAGAACATTTCAGGCAATCAGAATAGCGGTAAATGATGAGTTTGGGGCGTTAAGTGAAGGTTTGAATAAGGCATTCGAAAGGTTAAAGGTTGGCAAGAGAATAGCGGTCATATCATTTCATAGTTTAGAAGATAGGATAGTGAAGGTTTGGTCAAAAGGATTGGTGGCAGAAGAAAAAGCAATTTTAATAAACAAAAAACCAATAATAGCAGGTGAGGAGGAATTAAAAGAAAACCCTAGAGCAAGAAGTGCGAAATTAAGAATAATAGAGAAGATTAGTTAATTGTAAATAATAAATAGTAAATATGACCAAGATGCCAAAACAATTTAAGTTAGAAAGACAAATATGGTCGCTTGCTGGAGTTTTTGGAGTTCTTGTTGCATCTTATCTTATACTTGTTGGTACAACTGTTTACCACACTCTTGAAAGACAAAGGGCGGAAAAGCAAATATCAAAAATTACAAGTGAATTAAGTGAGATGGAATTTTCTTACTTGGAGCTAAAAGCAAAGATTAACCCAGAACTTGCTCGTTCCCTCGGATTTGTTGAAGTGGAAAATGTTGTAATTGCAAAGAAGAATGCTGGTGCAACAGCCTTTGTTTCAAAGAGTAAAATATAATTTATGATTCAATGATGCTCCACGGTAATATAAAAAGATTGAGAGTGCTATCTATAGGAATAATTGGGGTAGCACTTATTTTTTTCATAAAACTTTATTTTTTGCAGGTCATTCACCATGAGGATTTTGTAAACCTGGCTGATAAGCAGTATGTTAAAAAAAGTGGCGGTATATTTTCTAGGGGAACTATTTATTTTGAAGATAAGGATGGTGGATTGGTATCAGCGGCGACTCTAAAGACCGGATATATATTAGCGATTAACCCAACACAAATAAAAGACAAAGAAGATGTTTATCAAAAATTAAGCACTATTGTAGAAATAGATAAGGAGGATTTTCTATCTAGAGCATCTAAAACCACTGATCCATACGAGGAAATAGCTAAAAAAATTGGAGAGAAAGAATCGCTAGAAATTCAAGCACTAAAAATAAAAGGAGTTTATTTATATAAAGAGCAATGGAGATTTTATCCAGGAGGCAAGACCGCCTCAAATGTTTTGGGATTCCTAGGATTTAAAGGTGATGAATACGCGGGACGATATGGTCTAGAGAATTTTTATGAAAAGGTTTTGGCACGAAATAAAGGTGATATATATGCAAATTTCTTTGTTGAAATATTTTCAAATATAGAAAAAACTTTGTCAGACGAAGGATCATTCGAGGGTGACATTGTGGCAACCATCGAACCGTCTGTTCAAACAAATCTGGAAGATGCTTTATCAAAGATTCAAAACAAATGGTCTGCAGTAGAAACTGGAGGAATAATTATGGATCCAAAAACTGGGGAGATTTATGCTATGGCATCTGTACCAACTTTTAATCCAAATGATTTTAGTGGTGAAAAGAATGTATCTGTTTTCTCTAATCCACTTGTAGATAATGTACGAGAGATGGGTTCTATTATTAAGCCTCTAACTATTGCTGCAGGAATAGATGCTGGTGTTATAACTCCAAAGACTACATATGATGATAAAGGTTTTGTGAAAGCCGATACAGAAACAATATGGAATCATGATAAAAAGGCTCATGGTATTATATCTATGCAAGAGGTTTTGAATAATTCCTTGAATACAGGTGTTGCTTTTGTAGTAAATAAATTAGGAAACAAAAAATTTGCTGATTATATGTTTGGGTATGGATTAGGAGATAAAACAGGTATTGATTTACCGAATGAGGCATCTAATATTATAGAGAACTTGAAAAGTCCACGTGATATTGAGTATATTACAGCATCGTTTGGACAGGGTATTGCTCTAACTTCTATTTCAACTATTCGAGCATTGTCAGTGCTTGCAAATGGTGGTACCCTGGTTAATCCTCATGTAATAAAAAAGATTAATTACAAAGGTGGATTTTTTAAGAACACAGACACAAGTCTTGGTAAAGAAATAATTAAAAAGGAATCATCAGAAGCTGTGACAAGAATGCTTGTAGAAGTCGTGGATAGTGCACTTATTCAAGGTAAGGGTAAAAATCCACATTACACAATTGCAGCAAAGACTGGTACTGCTCAGATAGCCAATCCAAACGGTGGTGGGTATTACAATGATAAGTTTTTGCATTCATTCTTCGGTTACTTCCCAGCATATGACCCGAAGTTCATTGTATTTCTGTACACACTCGATCCAAAAGTAGGTAATCTATTTGCTGCGGATACATTGGCCGTTCCATTCTTTGATTTATCAAAGTTTCTGATTAATTATTATGAATTGGCTCCAGACCGCTAGAAAGCACGAAACACGAAATCCGAAAACCGAAAACCGAAGCAAATCCGAATATTTAAATATTAGAATTAAAATAATGAAAAATACACTCAAAAAAATTATAATCACAATACTCACCATCGAAGCTAAGCTTGTAATAAAAAAGTACAAGCCCAAAATTGTGGCGGTTACAGGGAGTGTGGGTAAGACATCGACCAAAGATACTATCTACACTGCACTTTTACCTTTTTTTCATGTTCGCAAAAGTGCTAAAAGTTTTAATAGTGATATTGGGATTCCTTTGACAATACTTGGATTACCAAATGCTTGGAATGATATTAGAGGATGGATGGATAATATTGTAAAAGGTTTTTTACTTGTTGCAACTAAAAAACCTTATCCAGAATGGTTAGTACTTGAGATTGGCGCAGATCATCCTGGAGAGATAGAAGAAGTCATGAGTTGGATTCATCCTGATATTTCTGTAATTACTCGTATAGGTGATGTACCAGTGCATGTTGAGCACTACGGGTCCGTTAGAGAAGTAATAAGAGAAAAGTCTTTTTTGGCACGAGGTCTTAAATTAGATGGAACATTGATTGTAAATGCTGATGATAAAGATGTTTTAGGATTTAAGGAATATACAACTGCCAAAGCTTCAACTTTTGGAATAAAAGAAAAATCAGATGTTCATGCTAGTTTTGTACAACCACTTTATACGGATGACAAATTAAACGGAGTTTCATTTAAGATAGATTTAAATGGTTCGAGTATCCCTGTGACATTAAATGGGGTTGTGGGTAATCAATATGTTTATCCAGTACTCGCTGCATTTGCTGTGATAAATTCTTTAAATTTAAGTCCCATAAAGGCTTTAGAAGGTTTTGCAAAATATGAATATCCAAAAGGCAGGATGAATATAATCGATGGAATCAATCATTCAATAATAATTGATGATACTTATAATGCATCGCCAGTGGCTATGGAAGAAGGATTTAATACTACTAAAGAGATAGATTGTAAGGGTAAAAAAATTGGCCTTATTGGTGATATGCTTGAGCTCGGTAGATATTCGATAGAAGAACATAAGAGGTTGGGTAAAATCGCTGGGGGTGTATTTGATACTGTGGCACTAGTCGGGATCAGAGCACGTGATATGAAAGAATCTCTTATGGAAAATGGAGTCAAAGAAGAAAATATTTTTATGTTTGATAGTTCTATAGAAGCTGGAGAGATAATGAAGGAAAAGGTAAGTGAAGGTGATCTGGTATATATAAAAGGCTCACAGGGAATAAGAATGGAAAAAACAGTTGAACGACTCATGGCTCAGCCAAGTAAAAGGGAAAGACTGTTGGTTAGGCAGGAGAAGGAATGGCAGGAGAGATAAATCAAAAATCAAACTAGTTTGATTTTTGATTTATCTCGGGAGTACTCGATTTTTTCCTCTCGGAAAAATCAGGGTGCAGGAGAGATAATGGTGATTAGTAAATAGTAAGTGGTGAATAGTAAGTAATAAAAAACAAAAAGCACCGCGGCAGAGCCGCGGTGCTTTTTGACAATTAGGTACTTTCTATGGTATAATATATATAGTTAAACAGAAATTCCAACATCTACACCCAACATCCCATTCCCATGAAAACACTGCTCATTTCAATCATTTCAATCTTCTTTTTCGTGACGACCGCATCCGCGGCCACAACGCTTCAAGTTGAACTCGTTTCGACCAGTTCAAATGTTATCGATTCACACACGGTAACATTCAATATTCGAGTGAATGTCAGCGCAATCGGTGGTGATGTATTTATCCCAAAGATCGAAG
>CAZOAK010000014.1:0-24959 GCA_964577785.1 uncultured Candidatus Saccharibacteria bacterium
CCTTACGCATATTATCTGGTTTGGAGCTAAATAGTTGAGCAACTATTGGACGTTCTATTTCAGAATATTCTAAATCCTTTAGAAGTTTTTTCCTGCCTGCTTCAGGTGCAAGAACTAGCCCATCTGCAGACACGAATTCTGTCCACATGACATCCGGTTTACCATATTTAGCAATTACATATCGAAAAGAGACATCCGTGACATCGGCCATTGGAGCGAGAACGAGAATTGGTTTTTTGAGTTTGCGCCAGAAATTAGACATTCGGTTAGTATAGGCTAAAAATCATGCCTCGGCAATTGAGTATATTTAAATATCTCAAAATTTAAGGATTTAAAATTTAATTAGCACCGCAACTTTGTTGCGGTGCTAATTATTTCTAAGCTCCTAAGCTTTTTACCTTCTAAGCTTCCCTATAGCTCCTCTCCCTCCGGCAGAAATCCTACCCAATTTGTCACAAATCGTAATAGCACATCAACATCCTTTTCTCGAGCATTACTTTTTAGTAGTGTAACAGCAATTCTACGACTTCCACCTTCTATATCTAAATCAAAGACTGAGGCGGTAGTGTTATAAGCCTCATATGTAAACCCGTTCTTCCCTCCAATAAATGAAGATTTTCTGGCAATAATACTACTATTTCCCCAGGAATGTTTTAGTATTGTGTATTGACGAACTCTAGAAATATCCCAAAGTTCTGGATATTCCTTTGTAATATATCTAAGTAAAATCTGCAAATCCTTTGCTGACGAAACATTTTTTTCTGAAAGACCAGATGGTTCGAAAAAATTTGTGTCACTCATTCCTAAATCTTTTACTTTTTTATTCATGAGTCTTATGAATTCTTCCCTCCCATATCCAGTAGCAATTACTTCCGCCGCATCATTTGAAGACTCCATTAATAACAAATAAAGTAAATCGTTAACCATGATTTCCTCGCCCACCCTAAGTCCACCTGAACCACCATATGTATCAATAGATGATCGTGTAACAGACACCGTGCTATGCAAGTCCATATTTTCCTTTGCAATAAGTGATGTAATCAATTTTGAGATAGATGCGATTGGCATAACCATATCTGCATTTTTTTCTATAATAACCTCACCAGTATCAACATCTGCTACAACATATGCCAGGCCACTAGTATTTGGAATTTTATAATTAGGGCCCAAAAAATAATATTGACCCTTAACACTAGGATTTATAAAAATATTTCCGCCTTTTGGAATCTCATCTGATATATCTGAATCATTCGAACCTTGACCATTAGAATCATTGTCGGATGATGCATTAGCTATTTGTGAATTTTCAGAATTACTACTTCCAAAAAATTTTGAGCTCAATTTGTTATACATATCAGCACCGAAATCAATCAAAAAATATGGGACTGAAACACCAATGATAATAGCGATGATGGTATGGATTATAAAATTATTTTTTTGGTGCTGTTTAACAAAACTTGGTACTACAATAGTTCTTTTGCCTAGTGCATTTTCTCTTTTTGTCTGTATAAATATTTTTGTTAAATTTTCGTTTTCATTCATACAATTTTATTTTATCTGTAAAACTCCATTTTGGTCAATATCAAATGTTATTTTACCACCTTCTTTTATATCACCACTTATTATTTTGTCTGCCATTAATTTTTCCACCTCCTCAGCAATTGCACGGTTCATTGGACGAGCTCCAAATTTTGGATCATTACCTTTACTTACCAAATAACCAATAAATCCATCAGTTGCCTCCACCATGACCCCTTTGTCTCGCATTCTTGTTTGGAATTTCTTTATCATTAGTCCAGCTATTTTGTGTAAATCATCTGTAGATAATGGATGAAACAATACCACCGCATCAAATCTATTCAAAAGTTCTGGCTTAAATATTCCTTGCTCTATTATCGCATTTATCACTCTATCCTCTTCGTCTACCAACTTATTACCCTTCTTAACAATTTCCCATATAAGCTCGCTTCCCGCGTTTGAAGTGGCAATAATTATATTATTTTTTGCATTTATCTTGCGACCTTCCGCATCAGTAAATATCCCCTCATCAAATACTCGAAGAAATAAATTAATAATATCTGTAGTTGTCTTTTCAAATTCGTCTAATAACAAAACACCGTATGGTTTTTCTCGCAAGGCCATAGATAATGCTCCTGATTTCCCAGAACCGAATGAACCAATAAGTCTCTCTAATGCAAGATTGTCTCTAAATTCCGACATATCAAATCTTGAAATAACTTCTGAGTTACCAAATACCACTTCCGCCAAAGCTTTTGTAGTCTCTGTTTTACCCACTCCAGTCGGACCCAAAAACAAAAACGTACCGATTGGTTTGTCTGGATTTCGGACTCCAGCCCGATTGCGCTTTAGCGCTTCTGAAATAACTTTAACAGCTTCATCCTGTCCAACTATTTTCTGATGTAATATTTCTTCTAGATGCTTTAACATTTCTCTCTCCTCACCTTGTGGGGCACTTACAGGTATGCCAGTTTTTACCTCAACAGTAGTCAAAACATCTGATTTCAAAACGATTGCCGATCCACGATTAAAAGCGGATTGGACCGATTCTATTATCATCTCCCTTGATTTTTCTGCCTTTAGAGATGGATCAAAATACCTGTTAGCCGAAGACACTATCGCCAAAATTGCTGGATACGTTATCAAAACCTTTACCTCTTTTTCTATTTTCTCAGCTTCTTCAATTAAAACAGAAATTATAGCACTATCATCTCCAGTATCAGTTTGTATCATTTCAAAATTTTCGGTGATTGATGATTTGTTTGACAGAAATTCATGATAATCCTTCTTAGAATCCAAAAGAATAATATGAATTGCAGAAGATGATATAAATGGTATTAGAATACTCAACACATCAGCGCCTAATGTACTGGCACTTTTAGCAAAGGAAGAAAAGAAAGGGATAACCAGAATCACATTTTGTGCATGCACTGATTCACCGAGCATTAGACTAAACTCTCTTTCAAAAGAAATTTTATCACTAGCACTTTCAACAAGACTATTTGGGTTGATAATGAAAACCCTTTTATGCTGAAGGGATATCAATGAGGTTCCGCCATTAATTTTTTGAGAAAGCATAGTTATAATGTCCTTTCGAGAATTATCATCGTCTGAAACTATCACAGCATTAGAACCTCTTCCTCTAGTCAAAATAGACTCTAGCCTAGATACAGCCAACTCTTTTGATTTTATATAACTACTATCATAACTTACAGCATTTTCTGTAAGATCCTCTCCGTACTTCTCCAAAGTATATGTTTCTCCATAAGACCAATTTTTACCAATCCCAGGAATCCTGCTTAAGGACTCCTTTGACCAAAATCTTTCTTTTTCTATAACTCTTCGCTCTCTATTTACAACCCAAACCATACTACCCACAAAATCCTTCTCGCCGAGACCATTCTGAAATAAAAAATCAGAAAGTCCCTTATCATTTTGATAAATCAATGAGAAATACTCTTCATGAGAAATGTGATTTTCTATCCCTGCTAATACTTTATCAAACATTACATGATCCCTGTTTGTAAGAAAATCTTTAATCTGTTCTTCGGAATATCCCAATCTCTTCATACCCTCATCACCTATATCAGAAAATAATAATGATTTGGTTAGATCCTCATCTTCTGCATAAAACAATACTTCTCCTAAATCAAAACAAACATAGAATTCACCTTCACGTGCTCTGACCATAATTGAATAATAATATGCCTCAAGTGTGAAAAGAAATAGTGCAATAGAAAGACAGAGAAACAGTCCTCCCCTAATACTCCTATCGAATGCTTCACCACCAAAAATAAGGACAACTATTAAAATAAGTGACGCACTCCCAAACATATGAAAGACTACTCTCCGAATTCGATGCGGAAATAAATCCTCAAGAACCAAAACACTATGTATTCCTGAAAGTATTTTTTTGATAGTATTTGGCATGATAATAATTATATTAGAAGCTTAATACTTGATATGAATAAAATTATGATTATAAATGGCAGGAAAATCCAGAGAACAAAAGTGCATAACAATGCAACAAACGTCAGAATCCAGGAGATAATACCCGCAATAACCATAAATAAACGAATAAAAAAACCAACAATCCTCATTAATACGTTAACAATCAATGTTTCAAAAAAAGCATTGAAATCGAAACCACCCTTATATGTTTCATTCAATTTTTGCCAGGGGCTAAATAATGTCTTGAGAAGTACGGATATTGAAAAAAAATGAAATATAAACCACAAAAAATTTCGAGACAGATTAAAAAGATCTTTGAGAGCAATTGTGTAATGCCAAACAAAATATGAAAATACTAAGCGAAACATGGATTAATTATAAAGCAGAAAGCTCTGGAATACCAGAGCAGAATTAGGAATTAAGTACCCGCCTGTCGGCAGACAGGTTATGAATTAAAATAAATTCAATCAAAAAGAATACCGCGGTAGAGCCACGGTATTCTTTTTATTCATTCCTAATACATAATTCTTAATTTCCATTTTTCTAAAGCCCATTTATATACCCCCTCGTCTTCGGTCCAAAGTATCCAACACTCGGAGTAATACCATTAGCTTTCTGGAATTTCACTAGGGCTGCCCTAGTTGCAGGTCCGAAGTATCTAGTCTCATATCCTATAGATCCAACCCCTGTTGTTGCTACAGGGAAACCATGAGTGTTTAAGAATATCTGGAGTTGTCTAGCGTCTTCACTACGTATTGTTCCGAAAGGAATATCTTTTAGGAATTTGTAGGTAGTAGGTGTGTTTGTTGGAGTAGGATTGTTAGGAGTTGGAGTATTTGTTGGTGTAGGAGTATTACATGATTGACCAGTAAGAATACTAAATGAGAATCCTGTGGAGCATCCAGGAATTACTGGAGTATTGTTAGTGCAAGGGAGTCCAGTGTTTCTGTTGAATGATTCTCCGGCGGAACAAGCAGGAAGCTGAGGAGTGTCGTTGTTGTTGTTGGTGGTGTTTGTATTCTGATTTGATCCAACAGATCCTGAGCCAGAAAGATTGGAGTTTGCAGTTACTAAAATAGAATCTGCGGCGGGTAAACTAATTGTAAATGAAGTAAGAGTTAAAGTGTCTGAGGCGTTGTTTGATGCATCAGTGACTATTAATGTACAATCTGCGTATGTTCCTACTGCCAGTGTATCTAGTGTAATTGTATTTGAACCACTTGACGCAATAGTTGTGGCACTTGTGCAAGAACCTCCGTATGAAATTGTTCCAGATTCGTCTGTTGTAAATGTATAATCTGGAGTTGTGTCTGTTCCGTCAGGGACTGGTGTGATTTCTGAGATTGTTGGAGAGGTGGTGTCGATGGTAATATCTAATGCACTTGATGCAGTAGAAGTGTTACCCGCTGGATCAGTTTCTTTAAATGTTATGGAGTTTGATCCACCAGCAAGTGTTCCTACAGTTAAAGAGAATGCGGAAGAGACACAAGTAGCAGAACTTCCCGAAGAAACCCCGTCATCATATAATCGAACCGTATTCCAATCTGTACAGACTCCTGTAAATGTTGGAGTTGCATCGTTTGTTATATCATCTGAGTTTGATGATCCACTGTCCGATGCATCTATCATGTCTAGAGCACCACTTGTTATTGGAGCCGTAGTGTCAACCATGAATGCCACCACAGAAAGCGGACTACTTATGTTATCGGCAGAATCAGTAACCCTGACCGTACAGTCTGAATATGTCCCTTCAGTAAGAGTTGAGAATGAGATTGTATTTGATCCTGCACTTGCCGAGCTTGTTAGACTAGTACATGAACCTCCGTATGTGATTGTTCCCGCTTCACTTGATGTAAATATATAAGAAGGTGTGGTGTCATTTGTTGGATTAGTGATTGATATCTCAAATAAGGATGGAGAAGTGGTATCGATAAATACCGAGAGTCCTGCTGATGCATTTGATACGTTACCCGCAGGATCAAGTTCCTTAAAAGTAATCGTATTATAACCATTATTTAAAGCGCCAATAGTTAATGAAAATGTGCTTTCAACACAAACCATATTACCTCCTGAAATTACACCGTCATCAAATAGTTCAACAACATTTCCATCTGTACATACTCCTGTAAAAGTTGGAGTTGAGTCGTTAGTGATGTTGTCTGAGTTTGATGAACCACTATCAGTTTCGTCTGTCATATTTGGTGCACCAGAAGTTACAGGAGCTGTCACATCAACTGTAAATGTTGTTACGCTAAGCGGAGTACTCGTATTGCTCGCAGCATCTGTTACACTAATTGTACAATCAGAGTATGTGGCTTCCGATAAAGTAGCAAAGGAAATAGTGTTTGAACCACTTGATGCGCTAGTTGTAGCACTCGTGCAAGAACCTCCATAATTAATAGTCCCCGCTTCATCAGTGGTAAATGTATAACTTGGAGTAGTATCACTGGTTGGGTTTGAAACTGCACCAATTTCGGAAATTGTCGGTGGAGTTGTTTCGGTATTATTGGTTACTGCTTCTGAATTTAAAGTCGCAGCAGCATTTCCTGCAAGATCTTGAGTAGCAGAACCATTATAATTAACTGTGACGGTAGTGCCTCCTCCCACATTTTGCTCAAGAGTCAAAATAACACTTGACCCAGAAACACTTATTGATGATGGTGCTACTCCCAAAACAATAAAAGTATTGGTTGGTGGGACCTGACTCTCATTTAGAGCTTCATCATATGTGAGAGTAAGAGTGACACCATCAACAGTTGCGCTAGTAAGACTAGGAGAAGTTAAGTCTATTATAGTGCCCGAACAAGTACCTGGGCTATATGAACCATTACAAACCCCAGTGTCAAAATTACCAGTACAAGCTCCTGTATCAAAATTACCAGTACAAACTCCATTATCGTAATTACCACTACAAACTCCGTTACTATAATTTCCACTGCAGGTCTGATCATCGTAATTACCAGTACAAACTCCGTTATCGTAATTACCAGTACAAACTCCGTTGTCATAACTACCAGTGCAAATTCCGTTATCATAACCCCCAGAACAACTCGTAAAAGGAGTTCCACCGCATGATCCTGAACCACTGTCATACGAACAACCCGCATTATAAGCTGAGCACGATGAACCATCTCCTCCCCCGTCTGAATAAGCAGAGCAATCACCATAATTTTCTGTGCAACCAGAAGTTGATCCACAAGTGCCTGCACCTAATACAGAACAATCCCCTGCATTACCAGGATACGAACAACCACTAGTACCATTACAGGTTGTGGAATCATTATTAAATGCGCCACAACTTCCCATATTTCCAGGGTACGAACATCCACTGGTAGCACCACAAGTTGCAGCATCATTATTGAATGTACCACAATCTCCAGCGTTACCTGGATATGAACAACCACCTGTATTACTACAGGTATTAGAATCACCGTTGAAAGCAGTACAGCTTCCAGCATTACCAGGGTAAGAACAGCCAACGGCAGCATTACAACCTGCAGAGTTTCCATTAAATACAGTACAACTTTCTACACCGCCAGAAAATGAACAACCACTAGTACCATTACAAGCACTAGAATCACTATTGAATGCACTGCAACTCCCTGCATTACCAGGGTAAGAACAGCCAGTCACTCCAGCACAGGTAACCATATCTCCATTATATGTACTGCAGCTCCCTAAATTACCTGGATAGGTACAACCAGTCATGGATGCGCAAGAAGACTGATCTCCATTATAGACACTACAATTTCCCTCATTACCTGGATATGAGCAACCAACATGTGCCACGCAAACCGCTTGATCATTATTATGTATTGAGCAATTTATATCGGCATCCCACGCACATCCAGAAGTGGCTTCACAAGTGGCCTGATCACCATTATGAATATTGCAACTAGTAGCGAGCGCAGAATTAGAGTAATTTAATACGTATGCACTTAAGACAAGAAGAAGAGCAACAAAAACTGCAGAAAAATTATATAGAGATTTCTTATTTAAATTATTTATTTTAAACATCTATCTTATTGTATCAAAAAAAAATGATATTTCAAAAATCCTAGGGAATGAAACCATATTGAATGAAAGTAAGATAGTTTTATCTATTATTTATCAATCTATTCTTGTATTTACTTCCAGAAAGCCTTTTTGCCGTACCTCATATCAATATATTCAATATTTTTTATTCCACCTGAAGCATTTACAAACTCATTCGAATTAATCAGTGTTTCAACATTTTTTGAAACACTGTCCAATGATTCGCCAAGGGATACAATAATCTCGGTTTTAGTGTCGAGAACCAGTCTGACATCTCTTTCGGATAAAACATTTACCCCGTTTATGTTAATCCCCAGATTGTCCAAACTTGAAATTAAACTAATAAACCCAGAAACAATATTCTTTGTTAAAAAATATTTACCAATAGGATCGTCTAATATCTGTCCTCTAAAGGTTAAAAAAACACTACCTTCAATTGTGGGTGCTTTTGAAAAAATGTAGCCGTCTCTATCCATATAAAAACAAATATTCTCTGAATCACACCAAACATATTCATGTTTTCTTTCTTTTATCGTAACACTCAGTCTTTTCTCTTTTCTATCTAAATCTATTTCTGCCATTTCAATAGACGATAGTGATCTAATATCTCTTAAGATTTTTTTCTTTGGATAAATCCAAATGTTAGACTGTGGAATAATATAAAAATAATTATGCGACAAATAATCCTCTACAATTTTTGAGATATCCTCCTTTTTAGTTAACACATCACCTTGAACAGAAATATTTGCAATTTGGTATTCTGGTAATCTTAAAACATAAACTATTCCAACAATACACGCAATAATTAAAAATAAATACACCCAAACCCTATTTGGAATTTTTTTCTTCTTCTTATCTGTGGACACCTTAATGTTCCACTTTTTTTTATTTACAAACATATTGCAATTATAAAGCACGAATTCCTAAATCCGAAATCCGAGACAAATGGGTCCAAATAATAAAATTTTGAATTTAAATATTGTTTCGAGTTTCGGATTTAGTGCTTCGGATTTTTGAGAGCTATGCGAGCATAGGTAGTTTCTCAATATGAGTTTTACCTAACATATACTTTTTCAAAACTTCAGGAATTCTCACTCGTCCATCAGCTTCCTGATAATTCTCTATTATTGCCACCAAAGTTCTCCCTGCGCTCGCGGTTGCATCGTTCATGTGTACCGGCTCTATTTTTTGATCGCTTCTTCTTACTCTTGTACCAAGTCTTCTCGCTTGAAATCCTGTCATGTTGTCCGCACTATGTGTTTCGCGATATTTATCTTGGCCCGGCATCCATGTTTCTATATCCAAATGTCTATAGTCAGGGTCACCCATATCTCCAGTACAACAAATAATGACTTGGTAAGGTAGATTTAAGGTTTTAGTTATATATTCTTGAATTGCTACAAGAAAATCTTGTTCTTGCATTGATGTTTCAGGTAGACAGAAAGTCTCCATTTCTAATTTCTCAAATTGATGAAGGCGAATAATACCTTTCATATCCTTGCCATATGTCCCCGCCTCCCTCCTAAAAGAAGTAGAGTATCCAGCATATCGAATCGGTAAGTCCTTTTCATCAAATATCTCATCCATGTGCATAGCGCCAAGTGTGTGTTCTGCACTACCAATTAAATATTGATCATCAGAAGCAATATGATATCTTTCATCACGCGGTTCAAGTCGAGCCATACGATTCATCACCGCGGGCTTTATCATGACAGGTGGCATAACAGGTATAAATGGTTTTGAGCTCACATTAATTCCAGCTTCTTTAATTATTCCCTCTAAAGTATCTTTGTTAGTTAGTATTTCAAAAACATAATTTACCAAGGCAAAATGTAAAAGAGCAAGATCACCTTTTAAATATGAAAATCTTGGGCCAGCAACTTCTGTTGCTGTCTCTGTATCAATAACACCAAGATCTGCACCTATCTCAAAATGTTCTTTTGGCTTAAATTCAAAAGTTGGTTTTTCTCCCCATGTCCTTACCACCTTATTTTCTGAATCATCTTTTCCAACAGGAGTATCTGCTGATGGAATATTTGGCACCTTAAGCATGAGTGCCAGAAACTGATTGTCCGCATCTTTAAATTTTGTTTCAGCTTCCTCGAGTAATCCTTTAAGCTTTTGACCCTCCTCTATATTTCTATCTTTCTGTGCAACATTGCGTCTTTGATTTATATCATCTATCTCTCGGCGAAGTGCTGTCCGAGTTTCGTACATGCCAATTAGCTCATCAAGGTTGACTTCCCTATTTTTATTCTTACAGGCATTTACAACAATGTCCTTATTTTCTTTGATGAATTTAATGTCTAACATTTATCCTATAAAATTTTGTCTATTAAAAAGTTAGCTTTAGTATAGCCCATTTTCCTTCACTGTGCACTAGGTATCTGTCCTGAAATTTTAGAGCAAAATAAAGCTAACTTTTTTTGTTATGCAATAGAAAGGATAGTGACAGCTATTATAATAATCCTGACATGAATTAAGATTTTGCCAACTTTTGAAAAATAAGCGAATATTGCATAACGATAGACAAAACTTTAGAGGATGAATAAATATAAAGCAGAAAGCCCTGGAATACCAGCTCTATAATTTACAAAGCACGAAATTCGAATTTCGAAGCTCGAAACAAACGGGCTCAAAATCAAAAACAAAATCATTTCGAATTTAATATTTAAATATTATTTCGAATTTCGGATTTAGTACTTCGAATTTGGCTTTTAAAGAGAGTTTATATACCCCCTCGTCTTCGGTCCAAAGTATCCTACTGATGGTAAGATGTTGTTAGCTTTCTGGAATTTAGCAAGAGCTGCACGAGTTGCAGGACCGAAGTATCTAGTCTCGAATCCTAGAGATCCAACTCCTGTTGTTGCTACAGGGAAACCATGAGTGTTTAGGAATATTTGGAGTTGTCTAGCATCTTCACTTCTGATTGTTCCGAAAGGAATATCTTTTAGGAATTTGAATGTTGTAGGTGTGTTTGTTGGAGTGGGAGTGTTTGGAGTAGTTGGTGTATTAGTAGAGCAAGCTTGACCTGTGAGAGGACTGAAAGAGAATCCTGATATACATCCTGGGACTTCAGGGGTGTTTGTAGTACATGGGAGTCCTGTGTTTCTGTTGAAGGATTCTCCAGCAGAACAAGCAGGAAGATCTGGAGTATCATTGTTGGTGTTTGTGGTTGTCTGAGTTCTTGAAGGCGAAGAACCTGAGGTGTTTGAACTTGCTTCTGGTTCTGAAGGAGATGCAGGTGCACTAATTGTAAAAGAAGTGATTGTTAGAGTGTTTGAAGCATTACCTGCTGTATCTGTGACTATGATTGTACAGTCAGAGTATGTTCCTACTGCTAGAGTGTCGAGAGTGATTGAGTTAGTTGTTGCTAATGCATTAGTTGTGGCACTACTACAGCTTCCTCCGTATGTGATTGTTCCTTCGTCACTTGAAGTGAATGAGTATGTAGGTGTAGTGTCTGTGGCTGTAGCTATTACTGCATCTTCGGAGATTGTAGGAGCAGTTGTGTCGATTGTGATTACTAATGCAGTTGATGCTGATGAAGTATTTCCTGCTGTGTCTGTTTCTTTGAATGTGATTGAGTTTGATCCAGAAGCAAGTGTTCCTGTAGTTAGAGAGAATACAGATGAGGCACAAGTAGTAGAACTCCCTGAAGATACTCCGTCGTCATAGAGTTGAACTGTGGTTCCATCAGTACATGAACCTGTGAAGGTTGGAGTGGTGTTTGAAGTAGTGTTGTCGGATGAACTAGAACCGCTGTCTGTTCCTGAGGTCATGTCTGGGGCTCCACTAGTTGTGGGTGCAGTGGTGTCGATGGTGACGGAGAGTCCAGAAGAAAAGGAAGCGGAAGTATTTCCTGCAACATCTGTTTGTTTAGCAGTGATTGTTGGGGTTCCACTCAATGTTCCTGAAGTGATTGTGACAGGAGAGCTTGTGCAAGTTCCAGTTTGTCCGGACACTCCATCTACATAGAGTGTAACTGTTGCATTAACTTCGCAAGTTATTGAAAAATCTGGAGTGGAATCAGATGTGATATTGTCTGTTGATGAAGTCCCTGAATCTGTAGCTGTGGTTAAATCGGGAGTACCAGTGGTTGCGGGAGCGGTGGTATCTACAGTAAATGAAGCGACTGCAAGAACATTACTTGCATTATTAGAAGAGTCGGTCACCGTGATTGTGCAGTTTGAATATGCCGCATCAGAAAGAGTACTGAATGAGATCGTATTTGAACCAGATGTAGCACTAGTTGTTCCACTTGTACAACTTCCCCCATAACTAATTGTTCCGGCTTCGTCTGTGGTAAATGTATATGCCGGAGTATTATCGTTTGTAGGAGTTGTAACTGGAGTAACTACAGAAATTATAGGTGCAGTTGTATCTGGAAATACTTGTGTAGATGTATAGATGCTACCTTGATAAACCAAAGCCGCCAACTTGGTTCCATCTGCAGAAGATGTAATACCGTTTACAGGTGCCCAGTTCAGAAGACCTGAACTAATTTTTTGTGTCCACGTAGCTCCTGAATCAGATGAGGTATAAATATTACCTGTACTACCAACAGTAGCGGCAAGTTTTGTACCATCAGATGAAGATACTATATCTTGCCAATTTTTTGAGCCCGATCCAGTCAGTCTTCCCCAACTTACCCCAGAGTCTGTTGAAGAATATATGTATCCATTTTGAATTGTCGCCACGAGTTTTGTTCCATCAGCAGATGATGCAATACCAGTCCATGCAGTCGAACTTGAAGCAGATCCGAATTGTTGAGTCCAGTTAACACCTGAGTCCGATGAAGTCCATACATAACCACTAGCCACTATTGCTGCAAGTTTTGTTCCATCAGAAGATGAGGTTATTCCACTCCAATTTCTTGAACCAGAACTAGTTTGAGCAGTCCAAGTAGAACCAGAATTCGTTGAGGTATAAATATTGCCACTTCCACCATTACCAATTGCTGCGGCAAGTTTTGTTCCATCACTTGAAGATGTAATAACGTGCCACGATCTTGAGGAATCTCTTGCGGTCCAATTAACACCGGAATCTGTTGAAGTATAAATATTTCCACTATAAACTACCGCCGCCAGTTTTGTTCCATCAGAAGAAGATGTAATTCCGAACCACGCTCTAGAGCCAGAATTGGATTGTGGTGTCCAAGTAGCTCCTGAATCAGTAGAAGTATAAATGAGACCACTCTGCACAGTTGCAGCCAATTTTGTTCCATCTTCTGATGAAGTTATACTTCTCCAATTTCTCGCAGAGTCACGAGATGTCCATGTTTCAATTGTATTAAAAGTAGCTTCTGTTGATGTAGACGTAAGTCCACCTGCATTAGTTGATACGACAACAAAATAATATGGAGTTAGAGCAGTAAGTCCCGTGAGTCCAACAGAATGACTTGTAACTGAACTCGCAGAATACGTATTACTTGTATAAGTTCCGGCTGATGTACCATACCAAACCCTAGAATCAGACGCTTCATTAGTTGTCCATGTTACAGTCGCAGTTGTTGTATAGACACTGGAGGTTGCAACTGATGAAATAACTGGACCTGAATTATCAATAAATGCATAAACAGTAGAGGTAGCATAATAATTTGAAGTGTTACGAGCAACTGCTGTAAAATAATGAGCTCCATCCGAATACCCTGTGGTATCTAACGTAACTGCATAAGGACTACTAGTGTCCTCACTTCCAATTAAAACATCATCACCTGCAGATGGTCTAACATAAAATTTTACTCCTGCAATTGCTGGTCCAACGAACACATCAGGAGTTGCAGTTATAGAAGCTGAGGAACCAGAAATGGTTGCACTCGCAGTTGGAGCAGTAATTGTAACAGATGGTATATCAGTATACTCAGTGCCCGCCGAACCACTTCCTGCACCTCCGCTAAAACCATTACCTCCTGAACCACCATTTGAAATAAGAGTACTTATATTAGCACTACTACTTCTATAAATAGTCCCACCGCCACCTCCTCCACCTCCTTCACCTTGATTACCCTGAACACCACTATTAGATCCACCTGCACCTCCACTACCCCCATCTCCTCCGTTACCACCATGATTATCTACAATAAATATAGTCGTTGTTGGTGCATAAATAGTTATTGTTCCTCCTGTACCTCCCGTACCTCCTGTACTCCCAGGACTTCCATCACCATCCATGCAACCACAATCAGCGCCGGATGATCCTATAGATCCTACAGCACCAATACTATAAACAGTATTATCAACAGTAATGTTTCTCAAAGTTATATTCCCACCATTTCCTCCAGTTCCACCTGGATTGTTTTCGTTTGTAGCACCATTAGAAACAATATCCCCGTGAACAGTAGTTGTGCCCACTGTGAATGAGTATCCTGTGCCACCGTTACCATCAGCAGTCGCACTACCATTAATATTTCCAGTGATGTCGTATATACCCCCGTCAATTATGATACCGTCTGCTGCAACAATTAAACAATCACCGCCAGCACTAATAGGTTGAGTTAGCACGTAAGTCTCTCCAGGCGTACTCAATGTTCCACAAGCAGAAATATCTGTAGATGCCAATGTGGTCTTAGAAATAGAAATGACTGATAGAACAACAAACAGAAATATTAAAGATTTGAATGAATTTATTTTTTTAGCAAACATTACGCTAATTGTATCAAAATAATGGAGAACTGTAAATTATAAATTTGTGGCATAATACACTAATCCTGAACCTTTTAAAGAAATTTTGTATTTAAATTATCATGCTACAATTAGTAAATGCTCTCTGACTTCCCTATTAAAAAATTATCTACTGAAGAATTCCCTAAAGAACTTTTGGAAATACCCCAATCTCCAAAGACACTATATATGAGAGGCCAGCTCCCAGACAAGGATTATAAAAAGTTATGTATCGTCGGGAGTAGAAAGTACTCTAATTATGGAAAAGAAGTTTGCGAAAAACTTATTCGAGGACTGAAAGGATATCCAGTTGTTATAGTCTCAGGACTCGCATTAGGAATTGATAGTATCGCGCACGAAGAGGCACTTCGCTCTGGTATACACACAATCGCTGTACCAGGATCAGGGCTTGGAGAGAATGTTTTGTATCCTCGCTCCAATATCGGACTAGCACAAAACATCTTAGAAAATGGTGGGTGTATATTATCAGAATTCGAGGAAAATTTTAAAGCCACACCGTACTCTTTTCCACAAAGAAATAGAATTATGGCGGGATTATCACATGCAGTACTCGTCATAGAAGCAGAGGCGAAATCAGGAACGCTCATTACATCCTGCCTTGCCACCGATTATAATCGTGATGTACTCACAGTTCCTCAATCAATATTTTCTGTAACATCGGAGGGACCATTAATGTTGCTTCGGCTTGGTGCTACCCCTGTTGCAACTAGTGGAGATATTCTAGACGCTCTCGGTATTGAGACAAACAAGGAATCTAAAACCCCATCTTTATTTACAGATCTGAATGATGATGAGAGAGTTTTAGTCGGCGCACTAAGCACACCAATTAATCGTGATGAGATAATTTTTGAAACGGGATGGGAAGCTTCCAAACTTGCACAAGTAATGACTCTTCTTGAAATAAAAGGAGTGATCAAGGAAAGTGGAGGCAATGTGTATCTGTGTTAGATGTTCTAAAAAAAATAATTTTATTTTGTAAGGCACCGCGGCAGAGCCGCGGTGCTAATTGTATTTAATAATCCACGTGATATATTTTTCCCAGACACAAATAAGATTATGCAAATTGATTTCAAACTAGACGAAAGAATCAAATCAACAAGAATCATCATGTTCGGCAATGGGATGACGATTCCAAAAGGAGCAACTGGGCAAATCATTCATCCACCAAATGGATCAAAAATGAAAAAAGGGTATGTGTGGGTTCTTTGGGACAGTGATGTTCGCCGAGTTCACACAAGTTGCGAATGTCTCGAACACGCATAACAAATTGTTCTATCACCGAATCGCACTCCAATAAAAGGATTGCGATTTTTTAATGGTATAATTTTATAAACAATGTTCTTCCAATGAAATCTGTCACAAACATTTTATGGATTGTAAGCGGCGGAATCTTCGGAGTAGTTCCATCTATTTTTTTATCAAAAGTTTTTATTCCCAGTGTTTTGAGTACTGGTGAATATAAAGTCACATCATTCAAAATTTCTCTAGCAATATTCATACCAGTAGGAATGATTCTGGGCAACAAACTTTTGAACAAACTCAGAAGCAGTCACCTATGAGCACCTTATTATTTAGGGTGCCTTTTTAATTGAATGTATTTGTTAATACTATATAATACATGTGAACGCTCATTATTATGATTAATCTACTCACACCCAATACGAAAGTTGTCGCAAAAAGAGAGCTGACGTGGCGTTGGCACGGGATTCCAAGACAAGCAATTACAGGACTGCCTGGAATCGTGATTGACCCATCATCACAAACAGTGAGTCACGGCGAAGCGCTCGTGAGATGGAATCATCTGTCATTCGGCGAAGTGTCTGTCGTGAGGGCTTGCGACGTATCAATTGTCCAATAATCAATCATTTGTGAAAAACACAAATCAAAAGCACTGTAACAGGTGCTTATTTTTATTTTACCCGCTCTATTGACTTTGCGATAAAGTATGCTAGGATAATACTAATCAGTTCTTATCAATTTCATTCACAGCCAAAGGTGGCATGATGAGTAAGAGCTGTCCTCAAACAAAAAACGGGGATTTGAAAGGCCCCAAACCGCATGAAAAGTAGCAACTCGTATCCGTCGTCATTCCATTGTTTTTCCAGTCCACCGGCTCCGGCCACGGCGTCCCGATTGAAGGTCGGCGCCAACGCCTCGAACCTCAACCCCGGCTCGCCCACGCGCTTTTATCTGTCCTCGTGACCAGCGCGCCGGCACGCCGAAAGGGTTGTGAATGATCATCATCGTGGAGGAATCCATTATTTTTAAAATAGTTCTGAAGTGTGTAAAGGATCAGATCATTTGGAAATAGTTGAATCATCACGACCCTTAAGAAGCCAGCGACCTTGTGTTGCTGGCTTCTTCTATTCTTATTTTCTTCAATTTTTTCCTAACTACCTAACCATCTAACTACCACATAAACTTATTCCATAATTTGCAAAATGAATCCTTTTGTTCTACCTTATAGATATTCGAATGAAATCCCGCTAGAAAAAACTGAGCAGTTTTTACAGAAGAACTAAGCAATACTACGATGAAGCAGGCATTACATAATTATTATCAACTACTTAACTTTTTCTAACGGGATGAAACTTCTAATCGTAGAGTCACCAGCTAAAGCTAAAACAATTGAAAAGTATCTAGATGGAGAATACACAGTGCGTGCATCTGTGGGGCATGTTCGTGATTTACCAAAAAGTAACAAACTAGCAATAGATATCCCTGCTGGGTTCGTACCACACTATGAAATAAGTGCGGGTAAAGAAAAAGTAATTAGTGAGATAAAATCCCTAGCAAAAAATTCAACAGAAATAATACTAGCAACTGACCCCGACCGAGAGGGTGAAGCAATCGCATGGCATATTGCAGAGCTCATAAAAGATAAAAATAGTGCAAGTAAAATAAAAAGAGCGACATATACAGAGATTACAAAAGAAGCGATTGTTGAGGCATTAAAAAATCCTCGAGAGATTGATCAGAATTTACGCCAAGCCCAAGAGGCTCGTCGAGTACTTGATCGTCTTGTTGGATATGATCTGTCTGGAATTATTTGGAAAAAGGTTCGTTACGGACTTTCTGCTGGACGAGTACAATCCCCTGCACTTCGAATAATAATGGAGCGCGAAAGAGAAATCCGAGCCTTCAAACCTGAAGACTATTTTGTAATAACTGCAGACTTCGAAGATAAAGAAAATAAAAATAAAATAAACTTAACTTGTGAAGAAGAACCAAAAACAAAACAGGATGCAGAAAGTATTGTCAGAAAAGCAGAAGCTGGTAATTGGAAAATATTTGATATAGAGAAAACGAGTGTCAAAAGATCACCGAAGGCACCATTTTCTACATCGACCATCCAACAAACAGCGAGTACTCGTCTCGGGTTCTCTCCATCAAACACAATGCGTATTGCACAGAAACTTTACGAAGCTGGTCACATTACATACATGAGAACAGATAGCACTAACCTCAGTGTTACTGCATTGGATGCAATCCAAACTACAGTCAAAAAAGAATTCGGTGAAAGCTATTACGAAAAAAGAATTTTCGCTACCAAAAGCAAGAACGCTCAAGAAGCCCACGAAGCTATTCGTCCTGCTCATTTTGACAAACAAGTTGCTGGTAACAATGATGATGAGCAAAGACTTTATAACCTCATCTGGTCACGAGCTGTCGCAAGCCAAATGAAAGATGCTCAACTTTCAAGGACAAAAATAATCGCAAATATTCGAACCAAAGATATCCCAGACTTCACAGTAGTTGGATCTGTTATTTCGTATGATGGATGGCTAAAGTGTGATCCGAAAAGCGCAGGTGAAGATAATATATTACCTTTGGTGAATGTTGACGATGAATTGAAACTTCTTGAAATAAATACAGAAGCTAAACAGACAACTCCTCCAAACAGATTCACTGAAGCAGGATTAGTTAAAGAGTTAGAAAAAAGAGGAATCGGCAGACCTTCTACCTATGCTTCTATTATTAAAACTTTGGAAGACCGAGAATATGTAATCAAGGAGAACAAAGCTCTGAAACCCACAGATACTGGAGATGTGGTATCAAGTTTCCTCGAACAGAACTTTGGTGAATATATTAATGACACATTTACAGCGAGCATGGAGGATAAGCTAGACGATATTGCTAACGGCGATGCAGAATACGCCGAGACACTCAAAAATTATTATGAGCCACTGCATGCTGAAATAAAAATAAAGGAAAAGTTAGATAAAGCTACAAATCTTGGAGATGCTGATATCAAATTCAAATGTCCAAAATGCGGAGGTAACATGACAATAAAACTCTCGAGGGGTGGAAAGTTTTTGAGCTGTGCTAAATACCCTGATTGTGATGGAGCACTATCAATGGAGGGATTGGAAATAAAAAAAGACGAGCCAATTGGAGTTGATCCAGAAACAGGATTATCAATATTTGTTAAGACTGGACGATTCGGACCCTACGTTCAACTCGGAGAAATGCAAAAGAAACCTGCCCGCCATGCCTCATCCGGCAAGTCTGTGGCAGGCGGGGATAAAGTTAAAAAGCCAAGGCGCTCTAAGGAAGAAATTACGCAGGCTAAGGAGGAAAAAACTAAAAAAGCACTTCTACCAAAACCCCGAATGTCATCAATTCCAAAAGAATTTGATCCATCGAAAATCACAATGGCGGACGCTCTAAAATTCCTATCACTGCCCCGCATACTCGGTACTCATCCAGATACAGGTAAGAATATTATTGCCAACCGTGGAATGTTCGGTCCATATGTTATGCATGACGGAGATTTCCGATCACTCAAGAAGGACGATGTGTACGAAATAACTTATGATAGAGCTTTAGAAATTATTAAAGAACCAAAAGTAATCGGCAGAAGAGGAAGATTTAAGAAGAAGGAAAAATAATTATAAAAAATGAACGTCCTGCAAGCTTTGAGGGCTTGCAGGACGACGAATGGGTCTCAAACCCTAGAAAGAAGGAGAGTCTGACCCACAAAGAACGGCATCAAGGTACATTCCTGCACCAATCAGCACAAGCAACGCAATTGCGAGAATGTCATTCATGGCTAATATAAATACTACTCCGAAATTCTGGGTTGTAAAGTTGAGGAAGGTTGTTAGATAGTGAGGTGGTAAGGCAGTAAGTTTGTAAGAAAAATGCGTCGCACCTTTCAGGTGCGACGCATTTTAATTTCCTAATAACCTAGCCAGCTTACCAGCTTGTAACCCTATACGGTAAAATTATTCAAATCAAAAGTCTCCTCTTCTTTTTGCTCTTCTTTAGGAACATCGTCTTGTAGAACTTTCTGTTCCTCCGTTGAAATACTTGCGTCCGATAAATCAGCACTCGGTATCTCTGCACCTTCATTAATCATAGTGGCTCCAACAACTGTTCCTGGAACCTCTGCTATTTTCGCTGCTTCCGGAGTTCCCTTATCTGCACCCTTTTTAATAAATTCTAAAATATTTCTAAGATCAATTTCACTAAAATAATCAATATGAATCTTGCCCCCTTGATTGGATGTTTCTATTTGAACTCTAGTTCCCAGAGCTTGTGTAAGATTTCTCTCCATTTGAACTATATCAGGACTCAGAAGATATTCTTTCTTGCGCACCTTGTCTGTCGCAATTCTTCTAGCAATTCCTTCTGCTTCTCGCACAGTCATTTTTCTTTGAAGTATTTCTCTATACAAAACATTCTGTTCTTCTGGCTTATCACAAAGCATCATCAACGGTCTTGTATGTCCTTCTGATATCTTGCCCTCTGCTAATGCATTCTGAATTTCTTCAGGCAAAGTAAGAAGGCGTAAACTGTTTGATACATATTCACGACTCTTACCAATTTTTTCTGCTATTTCAGTATGTTTTAAATTAAACTGATCAACTAATTGTTTGAAAGACTTAGCACGGTCAATTGCATTAAGATCCTCTCGTTGAAGATTCTCAATTATGGCAAGTTCTAGTTTCACTCTATCTGACTGCTCTCCAGATCTGATAATCGCTGGCACTTGAAGAAGTCCAGCAATTTTTGAAGCACGAAGTCTTCTTTCTCCCGAAATCAATTCATATTCTGCAAACATACTCCCGTCCTCCCTAAAAACTTCGCTTCTAGTTACAACAAGTGGCTGGAGAATTCCATACTGGCGAATAGAACTCGCAAGGTCTTTCAGTCTTGCTTCATCAAATTCACGTCTAGGTTGAAAAGGGTTTGGCTTAACCTTATCTACGTCTATCCAAAAAATTGAGTTGTTATAGAATTCCATCCCGTTAGAAAAAATTAATAGTTGCTAGTAATTACTATCATATCAGAAATAACAAAAAATCAAAAAGAAAATATCTATTGAATAAAAGCTGGATTTGTAGTATTTTGTATGAATTGCCCGGGTGACGAAATGGTAAACGTACTCGACCTGCCTGCCGGCAGGCAGGCTCAAAATCGGAACTAATAACATGTATTACCTATATATAATAAAAAGCATTCAAAGAAATTATAAATATGTTGGAATTAGTGATAATCCGGAGAGGCGTATTAATCAGCATAACAAAGGTTATAATAGAACAACAAAACCTTATGCACCATTTGAAACAGTTTTGATTGAGAAGTTTGAGAATAGAAATCTTGCCAGAACGCAAGAAAAGTATTATAAATCAGGAGTAGGAAGAGAAAAAATAAAATAAGAATGTCGGGATGGCGGAATGGTAGACGCAGTAGACTCAAAATCTACCGATCGCAAGATCATGAGGGTTCAAGTCCCTCTCCCGACACATTTGAACGAAGTGAAAATGGATGGGAAGCAAAGTGTCTACACACTTTGCGTGAGGGACTTGAAAGGCGCAGGCATATTTCTTGTAGCAATAAGAAATGCCGAGCCGGGCGAAGAGCTCTGAGTGTCCGTGAGGACTTCACACAAAATTTCTGCAGAAATTTATGAGTGACCTAGTCTCTCTCTGGCACAATTGAATGAAAGGGCTGTACGTAAATTTCGATTGTTCACGTCTATGACTCATGCTAGTATTAAAATTGGTAATTATTAACCAAACACACCTAACTATGGACGATTCACAAAAACTTGAACAACAACAAAATATGAAATGGGATGAAGTTTTGGATACTGGGCAAAAAGAAGAATCTGATGTTAAAACACCTTCAGAAGAGAACCTAAAGGAAGCTAAACTTAAACTCGCTATTGCAGAAGTGAAAGATGTGAGAGACCTTTATAAAGTCATTGATGAAAACGGTGGTCTGCAAGGTTCACAAAAATTTTATTCTCCTGAAGAATTAAACAGCATCATTTCAAGAGTAGCCAATGGTGCAGATGCAAAATTATTGACGAGTTCTTATGGATTGCGTCAGAAAGTATTAGATTTGGTGTCTTTGGCAAAAGCAAGGGGTGAATTAAAGGAGCAGGAAAAAGTTGGCTTGCCTAAAGGCGCGAAGGTATTCTCTGATGCTGATTGGAATATAAATTTTATAGGTGATAGAGCAAAAAAATTAGAGAAAATGAAGGTTGATTTTCCTAATCTTAAAGAAACTGGTTGGAAGACAGAAAACGAAGCTATTGACGGTCGTCTACTTTTTACAGACGGTAAAGATGCTATTTTTCAAAATGATAATGGAGTCAAATTCATTATTTCCTACGAAAAAATTAATTCCTAGTGCTCTAGCCCTCCAATAGCTCAGCCTAATACACAAATCCTAATTTGTGCTATACTACACATCTTACCAGCTAAGTACACAACAAAATGTCTGATCAAGATACAACAGCTACTCCAGTAGTAGCAGAAGAAACAACTGAAGAAACTACAGTTCCAGCAGAAGAAACTACACCAGTAGAACCTGCAACCGAAGAAGCAACTGCATAATTTGTAGTTAAACACTCTTACCTTCATGCCGAAAGACAAAACAAAGATAATATCTATTGTTGGACCTACTGCATCAGGTAAAAGTGATTTGGCTGTAAAACTCGCAAAGTCCTTCAAAGGAGAAATAATCTCCGCTGATTCAAGGCAGGTTTATAAAGGTCTAAATATAGGGTCTGGTAAAATTACCAAAAAAGAGATGATGGGCGTCCCCCATCATCTTTTGGACATTTCTGAACCAAAAAAAGTTTTTACAGTATCAGACTTCAAAAAACTCGCGAATGAAAAAATAAACGAAATTATTTTCCGAAACAGACTACCTATTCTTTGCGGTGGTACTGGATTCTATATAGATACAGTAACAAAAAACATAATTCTCCCTGAGGTACCCCCCAACAAAAAACTACGATTAAAACTTAATAAACTAAAACTCGAAGAGCTTCAAAAAATGCTTCTCGAATTAGACTTCAAAAGATTCAAAACAATAGATTTAAATAACAAAGTGCGACTTATTCGTGCAATAGAAATAGCTAAAGAGATCGGATCCGTTCCAAAAATTAAAAGTAAACCTATTTATGACGTCCTTACAATAGGAATATTATGGGATCCAGAAATCCTAAGAAAAAGAATAAATCTTCGACTTAAAGATAGAATTAAAAAAGGAATGATAAATGAGGTCAAAAAACTACATAAAAATGGTTTATCGTGGAAACGAATGGAATCCCTGGGTCTTGAATATCGATATGTTTCTTTGTATTTACAGGAAAAGATATCAAAGGAAGAAATGCTTGAGAAACTCCAAAATGAAATCTGGCACTATGCTAAAAGACAGATGACTTGGTTTCAGAGAGACAAAGATATTTTTTGGATTGAACCAAATAAAATTAAAGAAATAAAAGCTAGAGTCAAAAAGTTTTTGAATTGACAATGTTTAGGTCTGGAGTAATATCAGATTTGGGTATGGCTCTTTAAGGCACTTTCGGTTTGGGGCTAAACTCCCAGACATGCATGAAACTAATCACCAGAGACGGGACACGCTACTTTACCCTACTCTGAGGATTACTGGTTCCGACGCCGATGACTGCAAAGTCAACGATTAATGGACAGGGTCAAGGCCCTCTCCACTTCGATACGTCGACCGAACCATAAAATAGTTCCAGCGAGAGCCATGCCTACTAATAAAAGTGCGACCGGGAAACCTCGGTCGCGCTTTTGCCGTTTTATACAATTTAATCAAATTAAAGTTTCGGCAATAATTCTAAAGCTCTAGTGACTAACCGATCACCTATTTTTCCCCAATTAACATATTTCTTATAATCCTTTGGATCAATATATTTTATTTCTATCACAACTCCTGCAGGATCTGACACGAAAGGTCCGAAAGGTTTTACGTTGCAAACATATCTTAATTCGTATTTAAAACTTTGGTCAGTGGTGTTTGTAACTTTCTGATAGCCAATAGGTAAAAAAGATAAAACTTCCATATTTGACTCCTCTTTTATTTCACGCCTTAGAGTTTCTTCAAATGTTTCTCCTTCCTCTCTCTTACCACCTATAAATCCCCATTCTCTTTCTTTGCCACCAAAAAATCCGAAAACAATAACGAGTTTATCTTCATAAAAACATATTCCGTAGCTTTGTTTGCAAAAAGAGTCGTCGAGATCGTCAAAAGAATCCGCGTCATTGTATTCTAAAAATAAAGGTTTTTCTGGGTGGATGAAATTTTCGGAGATTTGCATGAGAGGGATTAGTTTCTATTACTCGCTCTATTTTTTTGTAGAATTGTGATCTTGTTTTTAACTTGATTAATTGAATCGTTATAAGTATCTTCACTTTCTATTTCACCATTTTCGGGATTAAAATTCATAGGCTGAGCTTGTCCTTGTTCCAATCTTAACCGAAAGTTTTCATACTTAGATTCAAAATCTAGTTTTCGGGATTCCAACCATGAGATATAATTTTCCACATCAGAATCTTTAGGTAGAGGAACATTATAAATATATGTATCATATATTTCTCTAAGTAACGGCAAGGTTTCTTCATTAATATTCACATCTTGATATCCAGAGAGCCATTCCTTGAAAGAAGGTGTCGCTTCTCCATTGGTATATTTGTTTTCTATACTCCATCCAAAAGAAGCGTCCGTTTCATCGATTAAAGTATTTATGTCTTTAGGTTTCTCGTTAAAATCCATATTTTTATTATTGTCTCATTTAGATTCGGGGCAATGGAGGAATCGGTCACGCATAAATTTCTGCTGAAATTTTGCTCGAAGTCCTCACGGACACTCGAGCTCTTCGCCCGACTCACGCAGTTGCACTAAAATCTTCGATTCGAGGAATCGGTCAGTCATAAAATTCTGCTGAATTTTTGCCCGACCCAGTCTCGGCTCGTCAGCCTCCGGCTTTCAACCCCGTCTCACGCT
>CAZOAK010000015.1:0-22011 GCA_964577785.1 uncultured Candidatus Saccharibacteria bacterium
ATAAAAATAATTCCAGTACTTTCAAAAATAGATTCTCCAATCGCCAAAATTAAAGAAGTCAAAGAAGAAATGATGAAGCTTCTTGATTGCTCAGTCGAAGATATTATTGAAACATCTGGGAAGACTGGTGCAGGAGTAGACACTCTCCTTCAAGAAGTTATCAAAAGAGTTCCTCCACCGAAACAAGAAATGTTAGGTACAAAAGGATTTAGAGCTCTCATATTTGATTTTCAATATTCAAACCATAAAGGAGTTATTGTCTACATTCGTGTTATGGAGGGTGAAGTGAAAAAGACTGATGAGCTAGTATTTAAGGTTGCTGGTAAGAAATTTTTTGCACTAGAGACTGGTGTATTTTATCCAGAAGAAACTGCTAAAGATAAAATATCCGCTGGAGAGATTGGATATATTGTAACTGGTATTAAGGAACCGGGAATTGCATCTGTGGGAGACACTATTACAGGATTCAAAAATCAGTTACCTCCTCTCCTTGGATACATGAAACCTTCGCCTGTGGTATGGGCATCTATTTATCCTGAAGATGCAGATGACTTTGAATTATTAAAACAAGCGCTCGGAAGGTTATCTCTTTCCGATTCATCTTTTTCTTATGAAGAAGAAGCTTCTGGGTCGCTTGGACGCGGTTATCGTTGTGGATTTTTGGGACTTCTGCATTTGGAAATAATTGCCGAGCGTTTAAAAAGAGAATTCCGTTTGGAACTTGTTATTGCAACACCTTCAATCACTTATGAAGTAACTTTGAAAAATAATAAAGTTGTTATGGTATATTCACCATCTCTATTTCCTTCACATGGGCAATATTTGTCCGTACGAGAGCCGTGGGTACACGTCACTATTATTACTCCATCACACTATACTGGGCCAATATATCAATTACTTTATGATCATGAAGCGGAGCTCGGGGAAGTGCTGAGTTTTGGTGACGACAGAATGTCACTCTCAATTAAAATACCTTTAAGGGAGCTTATGCGAAACTTTTTTGATGAATTAAAAAGTGTTTCGTCTGGATATGCATCGCTCTCTTATGAATTTGATGCAATGCGAAGTGCTGATGTTACGAGAATGGATATTTTAGTTGCGGGGGAGCCCGTAGAAGCTTTTACTAGGGTTGTAGCACTCCGTCGAGTTGATGAAGATGCTAACAAGGCGGTGGATAAATTAGAAAAAATATTACCTAGACAAATGTTTGTAACAAAAATTCAGGCGGAAGCAAATGGTAGGATTATTGCTTCAAGGACTCTTTCGGCGATGCGTAAAGATGTTACAGGATATTTATATGGAGGGGATGTGTCTAGAAAAAATAAATTGCTCGATAAGCAGAAAAAAGGTAAAGCTAAAATGAAAGAAAGAGGACAAGGGAATGTGACAATCTCCCATGAGGTGTTTATGAAGATGATGAAAGGGGAGTAGTTTGGGTAAATTTAAATATTTAAGAATTTAAGGAAACTGCACCGTGGCTTTGCCACGGTGCAGTTTTGAAGCTTAAACCTGAAACCTCTAAGCTAAAAGCTTTATTTATAAAGTCCCGGCATATACATAATAACCATACTTATGATTACTAGAATACTTACAATTCCAAATGATACTTTAATGATTTTTTTTGCTCTTGTTCCGAATAAAAACATATATTTATTGATTACCTATTATTTTGAGAGTATAACATAGCTTTGCTTTATGTTAAAATACATCTAAGTCTCAAAAAAAATGAAGAAGTTTGAAGCCAAAAAACAGATAAAATCAAAAATATATTCAAAAACAACTTTGATAATTTTGATATTCATTATAATTCTTTTAATAAAAGGCGTATTTGTTCTATATCTTAGAAATAAAGAAAGTATAGAGGTTCGTGATGGATCAGAAGCAAAACTCCTTTCTTTGGAGAATCGTAGAAATACATTAAGTGCTGAAATAGAAAAACTAAACAAAGATGATGGTGTGGAAGAGGAAATAAGGGAAAAGTTTAATGTTGCCAAGCCAGGAGAAAAGGTTGTCATAATAGTGCCAGAGGAGGAGGCAACAACGACCCCTGAAAAAAAGGGCTTTTTTAGCTCTCTGTGGCAAAAAATTTGGTGAGATAAAATTTTCTGGTATAATAACCACCCGATTTGATTAATAGCTAAATTTGTAAGATTAAATAATATGAAAAAAGTAACAATATATAGTACACCAACATGTCACTATTGTAAGGATGTAAAAGAGTTTTTAAAGGAGAATAATGTAGCTTACGAAGAGTTTGATGTTGCTGCTAATTTAGAAAAGAGAAAGGAGATGGTAGATAAAAGTGGTCAGATGGGTGTGCCAGTTACAGATATTGAAGGAAAGATTATTGTGGGGTTTGATAGGGAGGCGCTAAAATCTGCATTAGCAATATAGGTAAAAAACAAAATTGGTCTTAATTAAGACCAATTTTGTTTGACTTCGGTAGAACATAGATATATTCTATAGATAATACTTATGTTTATGTATGCGTGGTAAAAATACTTCACAAGATATTAAGGATAGAATTATCTCATTAAGAAAGAGGGGTTATTCTTATTCAGATCTAACTAAAGAGTTTAGAATTGGAAAGGCGACATTGTCCAGTTTATTAAAGGGTGTGGTTCTAAATAAAGAGGCTCTAGAGGTCTTAGATAGAAAACGGTATAAGAATAAATACTCTTCTTTAAATGATTGGAAAAACGCGAAAGATTGGGCAAAGCTCAAAATAGGAAAAATTAATCAAAGAGATAGGTTGTTTATTCTTTCAATGCTTTATTGGGGAGAAGGGACTAAAAGTGAATTAAATATTATTAATGGTGATCCGTTTTTATTAAAAATTTTTCTGGATTGTATTAGGAGCATCGGTGTAAAAGAGGATGAAATTATAGTTTCATTAAGGGTTTTCAGTAAAAATATCCAAAATGAAATGATTGAATCTTGGTCAGAAATATTATCAATTGATAAAGAAAGGATAACCAGATTTGAATACGTCAATGGTGGTAAAAGTGACAGATTACCTTTGGGGATGTGCAGAATCAGGATAAAAAAGGGTGCTCTTTATTTTAAGAAAATTATGAGTATTATTTGTTATGTAAAAGAGAGTTTTGGTGTATAGTGTGTTATCGCTGCCGTAGTTCAATGGATAGAACGAGAAGTTCCTAATTTCTAGATGCAGGTCCGATTCCTGCCGGTGGCATAAAATGTTATAATAAATGATCGATATCACAAAACCACAAAAAGAATACGAATTATTAGATTCAGGTGAAGGCGAAAAACTTGAAAGGTTTGGTGCCTTTGTCTTACGTCGTCCTGATCCCCAGGCTCTCTGGAATAAGCATCTAACACCTAAGGAATGGGCGGATGCTCATGCTAGCTTCCTGAGGTCAGGAAATGCTGGTAAGTGGCAATTTAAAGAGAGTGTGCCAAAGAATTGGAATATAGAATATGGTGGATTGGTACTTAAAATATCCCCAACACCATTTAAACATACTGGAGTTTTCCCAGAGCAGATTGTTAATTGGAAATGGAGCGAAAGTTTAATTAAGAATGAGAAATCAAAAAATCCAAACAAGGAAATTTCAATCCTAAATCTTTTTGGATACACAGGAGGGGCTTCACTTGCTTGTGCGAAGGCTGGTGCGCAGGTGTGCCATGTTGACGCGTCTAAAAGCGCCATGAACTGGGCTCGCGAGAATGCGGAGCTCTCAGGGCTTAAAGATGCTCCTGTCAGATGGATACTTGATGATGCATATGAATTCGTAAAAAAAGAAATCAAAAGAGGTAAGAAGTATGATGGAATAATCATGGATCCTCCGGCATTTGGACATGGTCCTAATGGAGAAATGTGGAGAATAGAAGAGCTGTTTATAAGATTTATTGAAGATACTAAAAAACTTCTTTCAGATACACCTATTTTATTTTTGGTTAATGGTTATGCTTCTGGATACTCGTCTACAGCATACAAACAAAATATAAGTGATTTAGTGGAAAGGTTTGGAGGAACCATTGAGGATGGGGAATTGGCAATCGAAGAAAAAGATACTGGGAGATTGTTGCCTTCAGGTATATTTGCTAGATGGAGTAAAAACTAGCTTAGAGGTATCAGCTGTTAGCTTTCAGCTTTAAATCCTTCACAACTGGATTTATTTAGTGTTTTTTGCTATTATCGTATGGTTATGCAAGAGGAAGAACTTCAAAAAATAGTAGAAGAAACTAGGGAATTATCATTAGATAACAACCGTATTTTGCACTCTATTCAAAGAAGAGATAGACTTTCTCTCATCGCCAAGATTATTTATTGGGTAATTATACTTGGAATAGCAGCCGGGGCGGTTTATTATGTTCAACCTTACATAGATCAGCTTAAGGAGGTATATTCCGGTATGGTTAAAACTCAACACAATGTTGCTGAATTTTCTGGAAAATTTAGCTTAGATAATTTGAAGAGTTACTTCAAATAAGTATGCCGAGGTAGCTCAGTTGGTAGAGCATATCCCTGAAGAGGATGGGGTCGGCGGTTCGAGCCCGCCCCTCGGCACAAAATGTAAAAAACTGCAGAAATTTCTGCAGTTTTTTACATTTTGTGCCGAGGGAGTAATCAAATGGTTTTGATTACGTGCGGGCTCGAACGCCGGAGTCATGTTTTGTGAGCTCACAAAACAGACGAGGCGGTGCCCAGACCAAAGTGAGCGACGGCGAACTTTGAGTCGCGGGAGAGATCCGCCCTTCACACTGGTAAATAAAATTGTTCTATATAAAACTATTGTGATATTATTAGTTGGTGAAAATAACATTTAAACACTCCTTAGTAATATTTGCTGTCTGCATAGATATTTTTGTAATAATTGCCTCAATTATTGGTTCAGCATGGGGAAGTAATTACACTTTATTGGGTCTATCGGCAACAATTGGTGTATTATTGTATTTTATTTTTGTTTTACCAAAAATAGACAGTATTTCAAAAGGTTTATTTTATTATCTTACACTAATTATAATATTTATTCCTGCATTACTGGTTGTATCGGATATGTTATTCGAGGCAATAAAAAACTATCAGAAGATACCAGAAGGTAGATCGTTATTTGATTTAATAAAGAATACTTTCTAATCAAAATAGTTATAGATTTAATGAAATACTTCAATTCAAACAAAAATCCACCTTTTATTAAGGTGGATTTTTGTTTAAAACCTAATTTCTTTTCTACTTAAATATCTTCCTTGCTGCCAATACTCCTGCTCCTAAAAATAACATTAGGAATGACTGGCTAATATCGTTTACTTTTGATTTCTCTCTAGATTCAGCAACACTTTGTAGACAATTCTCTTTCTGAAGTTCCTGCTGTTTTTTTGCCTCAGCTTTTTCTTCTTCTGTTTGTTTTACTGGTTTACCTGAAGAATCATAAATAGGATAAATTATTCCGTAGTTAGCTATACAATCACCCTCTCTTTGGTAATAGGCTGGGTATGTGGCTTGAATGAATGGTAGGGTAGGATAAACTCCTTCTTGTGGGTATTTTTCAAAAGCCAACATGTTAATACTTGTTCTCGCTACTCCATAAATACCAGAGAGCAAGAGTATTACACCTATAAAAGTTAACCACTGACTTTGTTTTTTATTTGGTTCCATATTTAACTTATTTTTAAGCTTTTAATAATCATTTCCATTATATCAAATTCGTTTTGGTATGTCTTTAAGTCCAAATCCTTTTTGTCCCCATTAACAACAACCATTGAAAATCTATATCCTATACCATTTTTGAAAGTTGTGTATTCAATTCTAAGTGCATGACTCGAATTTGTTTCCTTCTCAACGCGTTTATAGAATATATAATCGTTTATTTTTACTATACTATATTTATCAGGATATTCTGCCACCAGATCCTTGTAGTCTGTATCATTGCCAGCTTTCACGTAGAAGGTTACATATCCCGCAATACCACCATCTAATGCTAGTCTATTAAAATTATATGATTTTGACTCATACTCACTTGTATTCTGTGTAGTACTTTGTACAGGTCTAAAACTATTCAGATATGAAAATTCAAAAGGGAAAAACTCACCCTTATATTTTAATAGTCCAATTGAGGGATTGGTAGCTAATGGTTTTGGATCGCTATTAGTATTTGTTGATGGAGCCTTTGCTACTGCAACAGGTGTTTCTGTATTTGCAGTAGTATCTGGGATGGGTTCAGTGTTTTCATCATTAATGTTTTCAATCTCATTAATTTCGTCAGTCTGAGGTGTGTTTGATATTTGCTTTTGGTAACCGAAATAAACGATTAATGCTACGACTAGAACAACGACTATGGCAATAATTACCTTTGTATTATTTCTCATTTTAAAATTTATTATATTGATTTAACTCTAATCTTCGCTTGCTTACCTTTGTCTATTTTTGGCAGTTTAAGTGTTAACAATCCTTTATCCTCAAATGCGTCAGCCTTCTCTATATCAACTTCTTGTGGGAGTAATATTGTTCGAGAGAATGACCCCCAATAGAGTTCTTTGTGGAAATAATCACCATCATCAACGTTGTTCTCAGAAACTCGACTACCTTTTATTGATACCATATCTCGAGATAGGGAAATATCCAAATCCTCTTTTTTGACACCAGCAATAATAGCCTTGATGATTATATGAGATGGTGTTTCGTACACATCCACAGATAATTCACCGCCAATATCATCATCGTCCTTCCATGTCGGACGCTTTTCTTCACTTTCTTCCAAATCAAAAAAATCATCCGTTTTTTCATCTGGAGATAATGCACCTTTTAGTCTTTTAAAAAACCCTTTTTCTTTCATTTTATTTAGAAATAACTTTGATTCTTTTAATGTTTTTTATTTTCTCTAGAATAATTATAACTATAATAAGTCCAATCCACAAGGTTGCGAGTACTCCAAGTACATGTCCTTCTCCCAAAACTATAAAACTATTAAACGCCGTATGTAATACAGTTGCGATTAATATCCCGATTACTAAGGATAGTTTTTTAATTCTCTCCGATTTATAGAATGCGTATCCTATAGTTATTCCTATAGCTCCGGATGCTATTATATGTAATAAAGTTGCTCCAATAAATCTAGAACTTAAAGTTAATAAACCAGTTTTTAAATCTCCATTTGATATTGGTTCAAATAAAAACAAAATATTTTCAGCAGCAGCAAATCCGAGTGCACTGGTTATCAGATATATTGTTGGATCAATAGATTCATCGCAAAATCTACTTTTTAGGCCTGTAAAACGAGCACTTAAAAATTTAAGAGTTTCTTCTATAAAAGCCCAAGCGAGAAAAGATAGTGTGGTATATTCAAGTAAAAAGAGACTGACTCCTTGTTCTAAAAAACCTGCGATAAATACACTTATCATTCCAAACACGAACGCACCAAAGATCACTCTTCTTGGTTCTTGGTGTGTTTCTTCACGAAGCCAGAATTCAAGCCATAAAACTGCTGGAATAATACCTCCGAAGAAACTAATGATTAAAGCACTGGTCATGTTTCGCTATATTATATAGCAAAAATAGCTAGTTAGGTAGCGAGGTGGTTAGTTGATGAGGAATTTTCCTTAGCTTAAAAGCTTAGGGCTTAGAAGCTTAGAAGAAACTTGCTAATTCGAACAGCATTTGTTTTTGAATTCAAAGCTTTAAAGCTCCTAAGCTTCTTTTCTTCTAAGCTTGAGTGCCCGGCCATTTCTCAACCATTAAAAGTCCCTTCTTACCCATAGTCTGCCATATTTCTTCTGTAACAAATGGCATAAAAGGATGGAGAAGTTTCAAAACATTCTCTAATGTATGAAGCAAGAATTGAATTCTAGAAGTTTTTTCTTCTTCTGTTCCTTCTTTAAATATTATTTTACTTTCTTCAAGTATTACATCCGCCAGATTACTCCACACATAATTATATATTTTTTCAGATACTATATGTATTTTGTATTCATCTAATTCTTTTGTAATAGTTTTGATTAACTCTTGTTGTTCTTTGATAAGATTTAGATCCTTTGATGTAGGTGAACAGAATTTGTAATCAATTTCTGTTTTTAACTCATCCTTTGAAGTTAAAATAAATCTAGTAATATTCCAAAGTTTATTTGCAAAGTGTTTGTATCCTTTTATCTTATCTTCTGAAATTCTACTATCTGTTCCTGGAGCTGTTCCATATACAAGTGCCATACGTCCAGCGTCTGCTCCATATTTTTGTGCGATATCGAGTGGGTCAATACCATTACCGAGGGACTTACTCATTTTTTGACCTTTGGCATCACGAACTGTTCCGTGTAAATAAACAGTTTTAAATGGTATTTGACCAAGAGCATATCCACTCATGAGTATCATTCGGGCCACCCAAAAGAATAGTATTTCATAACCAGTTTCAAGTACGTCAGTAGGGTGGAATTCTTTCAAATCCTTTGTGTCATTAGGCCAGCCGAGAGTTGAGAAAGTCCAAAGTCCAGATGAGAACCATGTGTCCAAAGTGTCTTCGTCTTGAGACCATCCATCCTCATTAGGTTTTTCAACTCCACAATATATTTCTCCATCCTTATACCAAACGGGTATTCTGTGACCATACCAAATTTGTCTTGAAATACACCAATCGCTTAGGTTATCTATCCAGTGAAAATATGTTTTATCAAAATATTCTGGAATTATTTTAATTGACTTACTCTCGACAGATTTTCGCATTATTTCTTTAAGCGTAGTCTGCGAACCACTTTCTATGCCAGAAATTTCTGAGTGGGGAATAGTGAATTCTTTGTTTACGTTTACGAACCATTGAACCTTTGGTAATGGTTCGATGATCCCCCCAGTTCTTTCTGCAGTAGAAACATTTTGTGATATCTCTTTTTCTTCTATCATTAAACCTTCGTTTCGTAACCATTCAGTCACTATTTCTCTAGCTTCTGTAGTTTTTTTACCCATTAACCTTTCATCACCCTTAATCATTTTGGCGTACTCATTAATGACTTGGATACTTTCTAGGTTATTTTTCTTTGCCATTTCTGCATCTATCATACTGTGTGCAGGTGTAACACCGAGAGCCCCAGTGCCAAAATCTTTTTCTACCGCATCATCGCTTATTATCTTTATAGAAAGTTTAACTCCACAGAAGTCTGGGATCTCAAAAGTTTGACCAATATATTGTTGGTACCTTGTGTCATCTGGGTGCACTGCAACAGCTGTATCACCAATCTTTGTTTCAAGTCTTGTTGTTGCTATAGCAATAGGGAAGTCTTTGGAATATTTAAATGTATATAGTTTTGATTTTCTTTCTTCATAAACTATCTCATCATCAGAAATAGTTGTTTGACCTTTTGGGTCCCAGTTAATAATTCTGTTACCACGATAAATTAGCCCATCATCATACATTTTTTTGAACATTGTATTGACGGCGATATTTCTTTGGCTATCTAGTGTGAACGCTTCGCGACTCCAATCACAAGATGACCCCATAACTCTTATTTGAGATGCGATAGTGTCGTGACTTTCCTTGGCAAATTCTCCGATTCTTTTAAGCATCTCTTCTCGTCCAATATCATATCTACTTTTACCTTCTTTTTTTGATATTTCTTTTTCTACCTTTGATTGTGTAGCAATCGCCGCGTGGTCGGTACCAGGGAGCCAGAGTGTTTTGTAACCTTGCATACGCTTAAATCTGACCATTACGTCTTCAATTGTGAGCATCAGGGCATGGCCCATGTGAAGGACACCTGTGACATTTGGTGGTGGCATCATGATACTAAATGAGCCAAGCTTTGGGTCAGTTTTGCTTTCTTTTTCACACACGTCAGGGTTAAAGAAACCACTCTCTTCCCAGAGTTTGTAGATTTTAGCCTCTGTTTCCTGGGGATTGTATGGCTTTAGGAATTTGTCGTTCATTTGAGAATTATAGCAGAAAATACCTTTTTTTAAAGACTCAAATGACCTTCGGCCTTGATCACCATATTTCTTTTTTTGGACCTCTGTGACTGTAAATATCCTGCGATGCCTATCATTATTGCATTGTCTGTTGCTAGTTTTTTGTCTGGAATATGGAGATTTATTTTCAGATCTTTGGCAAGAATCTTCAGATTATTTCTCAGATGGTTATTGGCACTAACCCCACCTCCTACAATTAGAGTTTTAACATTAAACTTTTCTATTGCTTTTTTGGTTTTGTGAATCAGGACATCTACACATGCATCTTCAAATTCTCTGGCTATTTCTATTTTTATTTCTTCAGTCATTTGAGGAATATCTCTGACCATATACAAAACTGCGGTTTTAAGTCCAGAAAAAGAAAAATCAAGATCCTTGGTGTACATCATTGGACGGGGAAGGGTTACAGAGCTTTCATGTTTAAGGTTTAAGCTCCTGGCTTTACTCGCAAGATTTGAGATCTGGGGGCCACCTGGATATGGGAGACCGAGTATGCGAGCCACTTTATCAAATGCTTCTCCAACAGCATCATCTTTTGTTTTACCTATTACTTCATATTCACCCCAATCCTTTACAAGGATTAATTCTGTGTGCCCACCACTTACTAAAAGCGCCAAAGCAGGGAATTGATCTTTTTTAGAACTTATAATTTGTAATTTAGAACTTTTGTTTCTGTTTACCAAAACAGATACGATATGTCCTTCCATGTGATTGACTCCAATTACAGGTATGTCCCAGAGGGATCCTAGGGCTTTAGCGAAGCTAATTCCTACCCAGAGAGCTGGTTCGAGGCCAGGGCCTTTTGTAACTGCTATTAGATCTATTTTTGGTTTTTTGATGTTTAAAATATCTTTCAAAAAATAATTTACCAGATCAGTTTCTCTTTCTAATAGTTTTTTTAGTTTGTTTTGTTTGAAACTTGAAACTTGAGACTTAGAAACTTCAAAAAAATTTGACTCCCTTAATACCTTAATTAGAAGTGGAGTCAAATTTTTTTGATGCTCTCTTTTTGCCATCATTGGAAATACTCCTCCGTATTGTTTATGGAGTTCTATTTGAGAGTGTAGAGCATCACCTAATATTTCTATTTTGTTTTTAGAAACAGAAAGTAGGGAAATGGCTGTTTCGTCGCAACTGGTCTCTATAGATAAAATTCTCATTAAATTTTTAGATTATGAATAATTCCATCAATCATTCCTTTTATTTTATAAAAATATTTTCGATTATTAATTTTAATTACTGCTGTGCCGTAGGGAAGTAGATTAATTGGTCTTTTGTTCTGGCTAGCTTTGCTCACCTGATTAACTATATAAAATCTGTCAGTTGGTAATTTAGTGATATCTGCCCAATATTTTTTCGCTTCACACGGATCTATGTTCGAATATATATGAATTCCTGCTCTAATTCTTTGTTCATCAATTTTCCATATCTCACGGATAAATCTCATGAATACTGAAATCATGGATGGGTCTGAATTTGTGAATATTATTGATTTTGAACTCCATGAATAGTCAGCTTTTGAACCTTCTCCCCAATAGAGTGTTGTGCCAATAAGCAATAATTCTCTTTTTGATATTTTTCCTATTTCTTTTAGCCCATCTTCTTTTGCCTGACTATTTTCATTCAGAATTCTCTTAGACCTGTTCTGATTAAATTTATCCAATCCACGATCTACAGCTAGCTTCATGTTCTTAGATAATCTTATTTGTTCAGTTTTATTTAATTTAATGTTCTTAAACCAAAGACTCAGTGTTCCTTTAGAGGGTAGATTTAAAATACGAAGTATTTCGGAATAACTTTTTCCTTCTTTTCGCAAACCAATAGCTTTTTCTTTCAACAAGATATGTGAACTCATGTATATATTATACATACCTTATATCATAAGTTCAAGTGTTTTGACCCTACGGAGAGTCGAACTCCGCTTCTCACATTGAAAACGTGATGTCCTAACCGATAGACGATAGGGCCATAAAAGACATACTAATATGTCAATTAAGTAGTAATATAACATTTTTTAGGGATTTGGCAAAATTAAGCCAATCAAAACCCTAGTCCTTTTTTCTTGTTATTATTTTACCCAAAATTATCGAGACTATTACTGCGATTAGAGTCACTATAAGCGCATATAAAACTTTATGACCTATATCATGAAGTTCACCAAATATACTTATAAATATTTCTTTTATGGCTTCTTCCCATGCTAGTGCAGTAACGAGCCCTAATGAGGCAATAAGTAGAGTGACAGTTCTCAATAGAAAATCATCCTTTGTTTTATTGATCTTATATTCCTCCAAAAAATCCTCCATTACTCTTATTGTTAATTCTGTTTTTGTTGGTTCATTTTCCATTTAAATATTGTACATCAGTCTGTATTTGAAGAAAAGCTCGTTTCTTGCTAGAGTGTTAATTATAGATGGGCGATTAGCTCAGTTGGTTTAGAGCGCATCGTTGACGTCGATGAGGTCACAAGTTCGAGCCTTGTATCGCCCACATTATTTAAATTAATTTTTAAAACTATGTCGAGATTATTTAAAAACAAAGAATTTTTGAAAGACGCATCTAGAGTTTCAGCGGAGGTGCATCGAGAAATAAACATGGGTCTTACGGTTTTGGATAAAATACAAAAACCGATAGTTACATTTTTTGGTTCCCATAAGGCGAACAGAGAAAATCCTCTTTTTGAACATTGTTACAATGTGGCGAAGCATTTAGGAAAAGATGGGTATGTGATTCTAACAGGAGGGGATTCAGGATTTGCATATGCAGCAAGTCTTGGTGCAAAGGACTCTCACGCCGAATCCGTTGGTCTTCAATCTTCAATTCTTAAGGCTGATTACAAGATTGATGGAGTATTCACTGATACTTATTCATTCGAATTTTTATTTGCGCGAAGATTTCTTTTGGCTATAAAAAGTGAAGCACTAGTATTCTATCCTGGGGGATATTCAACTTTGAATGAACTTTTTGAATATTTGCTACTTATGGAGACAGGCATTGTTGATACTGTGCCGATTATTTGTGTAGGTAGAGAATTCTGGCAGGGAATGAAAGACTGGCTTATTGAAGAACCAGAAAAATCAGATTATTTTTCGAGGGCATCTGATCTAAATTTATTTACAATCGTTGATACTGAGGATCAGGTTCTGGCTTTGGTAAAAGAGACTGAATAATCAGATGATACTATGATTAATTCAAAAACAATTCAAACTTGGTCTGGATTCATAGAAGCATCATTTAACCTTCTGACTTAGTGGGCAGGTTTTGATGTTCAAAACTTGGAAATCTGCCCTTCTGGGGCAGATTTTTATTGTTCTTTAAATCTCTAAAATATGAGGAAAAATGAAATACTTTGCAGTCAAAAATCGATGTGCAGTAGATTTGGAATCTTTGAATTTACCGATTAGTCGAGAAGAAACACTTCAAATTCTTTGTCGCAAGGGATTTGAATTCGTGAATGTTGATGTTATTGAGTTGGCACGAGAATGTGTTGCTAATTCAAAATATTCTAGAGGCGCAAGATTAAAAGATGCACCATCAACTGTGGATTGTTCGAGTTTGATCAAATGGCTCTACGGTATGAGGGGTATATGGCTTCCTCGTCGATCAATACAGCAACGCGAGCTTGGAGAAAGTGTGGATCTGGATTATCTCTGTTCCGGCGATGTGGTATTTGTATCGGGGTGGATCGACTATTACAACAATGATCCAAATGATGGTGTTGGTCATGTCGGCATTGCAACGGGCGAGGGATCAGTAATTCATGCTGGAGGAAAGGACGTTGGAGTAATCGAAAGTTCTATCAAGAATTTTGTTGGCGAAACAAAATTTAGAGGAATAAGACGGTATATTCCAAAAAATTCAGAAGTATTAACACTTATCACTCCTCCAAATCGCGAGATAGAGATGTCGGACGATATCCGATGGGTTGTTCTTCAGTCGCTATGAAAGGCGAAACCACAGAGATGGATCTCTGTGGTTATTTTTAACATTTGACAACAGTATACGGGGGGGGGTAATATTGCTTTGGATAATAAACACTCAACCCACCTAACAACTACCATGTCCGACATGCACAAAGCTTCATTTCATGAGCTGAAAAAGTTTATGACCAAGGAGAGAGCGACAGCTCCTTCTGATCTAAAAGGGGTACTAGAAATAGTGCCTATCGAGACGAGTATGGCTGATCTCAGTCCCAGTCAGTCCATTCCACAATCTTGGTTCTTTGACGGGAATTTCCTCGTCAACTTTCCGGCACTTTTCGCGGCTGGAAAGCATTGGACTCGATTCATCTTCGATACTGTTCCTGCTGTGAGGGAGTGTCGCGAAGGTGAAAAGAATCCAACAATCAGGCACTCTAAGCCGGAAATTGTGGAGTACGACACTCTCTCTGGATGTTTCTCTGCGACTAAGGCCGCTCAGTCATTCGCAGGGCCAGACTGGACCACATTCCTTGTTCGTTTGAAAAATTAGGGTGAATAACCCTTCCAACCAAGCTCGACTTTCTGAAATGGATTTCGAGTTTTTTAATTTCTAATTTTTCTTACTTCGTATGGAGGAAATTGTAGATATCCTCAAGCGCCTTCACAGCATCCCCAGCAGCGATGTTGTTTTGGTGGTAGAGTCCGTCAGTACAATCTCCTGCAGCCCAAATACCTTCGACTGAGCTTTCTTGTGTACGGGGATTTACAATCACTTGTCCTTGAGGATTCCTTTCTACGGTATCTTTAGCATAATCAGTGTTTGCAAGAAGTCCTATCTCAACAAAAATTCCTGTTGCGGATAATTCTTTTTCTTCATTAGTTGTTGCGTCTTTGTATACAAATCCAGAAACAAACTTGTCGCCTTTAACTTCAATTGCGATAGCGTTTTTGATTGCTTGAACATTTGGTTTAGCTAGAACTTTTTCTACAGTGACTGGGTCGGCGCGGAATGTGTCACTTCTATTTATAATTGTTACAGATTTACAATATGCTGAAAGTTGAGCTACTGTTTCGAATGCGGCATTACCACCACCAATCACAAGTACATCTTGTCCATCGTAAAGTGGTCCGTCACAGGTAGCACAATAGGTTAGACCTTTGTGATCAAATATATCTGCACCTTTTGCATCTAACTTCCTTCGGACACTTCCTGAGGCAATCAGTGCTGTTTTGGTTGTGAATTTTTCTCCCTTTTCAGTTTCTACTTCAAAGCCATTTTCTATTTTCTTAAGTGATTTAACTTTATCACCAGTTTGGATAGTAACACTATCTCCAGCATAAGCCCTGAGATGAGCCTCCATGTTTTTAGCAAAATCTGACCCAGAAATAGCAACTGTTCCTATCCAGTTTTCTATCTTTTCTGATACAACACTCTGGCTTTCAAATGAATAGGTGAGTAGCAGTGTTCTGATTCTTTTGCGGGCAGCATAAACACCAGCAGATACTCCTGCAGGTCCAGCACCGATGATGATTAGTTCGTATTGCATATTTGGTTAAATTAATTGTTTGCTAATTTTACTTTAATTTTTTACTAATGTACACAGCAAAGCTTTTAGCTTAGAGGTGTCAGCTTTCAGGGAATTAAAATCAGGTTGCATCCAAAGGATGCAACCTGATTTACTGAAACCTAACAGCTGAAACCTGAAAGCTATTTGAGTTTTGATCTGCGTAGGAACGCTGGGACAGACCCCCAATCATCTTCATCGTCCTCTGATTTGGCTGACAATGCTTCTGCCTTAGCTTCCTTATTAGCTTGACTAGGCATTTCTACTTTTGGATCATTGGTAGGGGATGAGGACTGGATACTGTTAAAAATTTTGCCATCAAAAAGAGATTTCTTTGGAGCCTCACTTGGGAATCCTGCAGCAACAACCGTTACTCGCACTTCGCCTTTCTTAAGCTTTTCGTCGTGAACTGTTCCAAAAATAATTTTAGCATTTGGATCCACAGAATCAGTAATTAATTTAGCAGCATCTTGAATTTCAAACATTGTTAAGTCGTCTCCTCCAGCGATTGAGAACAGAACACCCTTGGCACCAGTAATAGATACATCAAGAAGAGGGGAGTTGATTGCTGCACGAGCCGCATCCGCTGCACGGTTGTCTCCAGTCGCTGTTCCAATACCCATAAGAGCACTTCCAGCATTCTCAAGAACTGCACGAATATCAGCAAAGTCAATGTTACCAATAACTCCTGGTGTAGTAATCAAATCTGAAATACCCTCAACAGCTTGCTTTAATATTTCATCACACATTGTGAATGCTTGTTTGGCTGTAGTGTCTTTGGATACTGTTGCAAGAAGTCGATCATTAGGAATTATGATAATCGCATCAACTGCCTTTCTAAGTTCATCAATTCCTTGCTCAGCAAGACGAACTCTTTGTTGACCTTCAAACATGAATGGGCGAGTGACCACTGCTATAGTAAGTGTTCCTAATTCCTTTGAAATCTGGGCAATAACAGGAGCGGCTCCTGTACCAGTACCTCCACCTTCACCTCCAGCGATAAATACCATATCAGCTCCTTTGATGGCTTCTTGGATTTCTTCTTTTGTTTCTTCTGCTGCACGTTTACCTATCTCTGGATTCATACCAGCACCCAAACCTTTAGTTAGGTTTTTCCCAATGTGAATTTTTTTCTTCGCTAATGAATTATGTAGATCTTGAGCGTCTGTATTTACAGCAATAAAATCAACCCCTTTTACTTTGGAATTAATCATGTGATTTAGGGCGTTCTTACCAGATCCTCCGATACCGATAACTTTGATTCTTGCGAATGTTTCTACGTCTGTTTTGATTTGTGGCATAAGGTTTTAAAATTGTTTAATTCCTACCTATAATAGCAAACAAAGCGAAAAATTCACAATTGACATAAGTATCTATTGTTTCGTAATTATAGCCTATATTTTAAGGTTTTTTTGAAAAAATTGATTATTTTATGGCAGTATTCTCCTAATTAATTTGGATACATTTTTTATCCATCTTTTGAAACCATTTTTTGCTGATTTTACAAATATTCCTCCAATATTTATACCATAACTTTGCTCGTCGCCACTCTCAATTCCTATTGTGCCTAGACCATAAGCGATAGACCATGTCGCATCATTAATCGGAACTTTAGATTCGCCATCAAATTTGATTCCAATTTTTTTTGCTGGAAGTTTTAATTTTTCTTTTATTAAATCTTCAATATAAATATTCATTGCACCTCCTCCTGTTATCAGAATACCTGCTGGAAGGAGTCCTTGCTTACCTATTTTCTTGAGTGTTGCTTGTGCAAAGTCGCAAATATCTTCAAGTCGAGCCTTCACTACTTCTTCAATTTTGCGCCTAGGATAGGGCAGGCTTTCTGGACGTGATTTTTTAATTCTTTCAGCTTCTTCGAGAGAAACTTTGAATCCAAGAGCCACGTCATTCGTAATATCTCGGCTACCTATTGGTGTTACTTCGATACATATTGGGACACCATTTTCAAAAACTCCTAAGGAGACTGTCTCTGAACCTATTGTTAAAAGTCCGCATCCTGCAACTTGTTGGGATTTTGAAAGTAATGTAACACTTGATGCAACTGGAGAAGCAATGATGTCTTCAATTTCAATTTTTGCCAACTTTGCAGTTTCGAGAAGGTTGGCCAAATGCTGTGATAATGCAGTAATAAAAAATACTCTTACTTCAAGTGTTAGTCCGACCATTCCTTGAGGTTTCCCGAATATTTGTTTACCATCTATTTTAAATCCAAGTGGAATAGCATGTAAGATTTCTCTATTTCTAATTTCATTTTCCTTTAATTCATTTTGGCATTGTTCAATTGCTTGCTCAATGTCAGATCCTGTAACTGTCATTTCTCTGTTCCCGAGAGTAACTGTTGAGGTATTCACAAGACCTTCAAGCCCTGCACTACAGATAGAAAAGTATGCTTTATCGATTTTATATCCAGAAGTTTTTTGGGCTTCATATATTGCTCGCTTGAGTGATTTGGACGTCTCTTCTGGTGATACAATATATCCATTTCTTATACCATCAGTTTCTGCATAACCAATACCAATCACCCTTGGTTTGGCTTTTGGATCACCTCCCACAGCTTCTACAATCATTACTTTGATTGTAGAACTGCCAATATCTATACCAACTGAAATTTTTTGAGCCAAGTTAATAGAATTATGAATTAAGAATCATGTATTAAGTATAAATACGAAATACAATACAGAAGATCGGTTCCTAAATATTAAATCTTTTTCGGAATTTTTCTTCTTCTCTCTCCATTCTACTACCATGTTCGAATCCTTTCAAATGCACGAGTCCGTGAATAAATAAAAAATTAATAAAATTATCTTTTGATCGTTCGTATTCTTTGGATTTTTGATCTGCTTTTTGTTTACAAATCAATATTTCCCCTTCTGTTTTAGAAATAGGGAAGCTTAATATATCTGTCGCATAATCTTTGTCTCTATAAATTTTGTTCAATTTCTGCATTTCTTTTGAACCTATAAATACAACACTCAGATCATATTTTTTACCAAGGACAGCATTTTTTAGATTAACAAAAAGCAACTCATCTACAGATGAATTGCTTTTTGTTTTGTAAATTAATGAAAATTTATCTGACACTTTCTTTTTAGTATTATCTTTTTCTTTTTGTTGGAATTAGAGATATTTTACCAAGTTTTAGAAGTCTTTCTCTTTCAGCTCTTCTTTTCATCACTTCTAGAGCTTTTTTCTTACTTACATAGTGTGATCGGGCTCGTTCTTCATATCGGATACCTCGAACTCTTTTAACTATGCCAGACTCCTGCACACGCTTTGTAAAGCGTCTGATAAGACTAACATTGTTTTCTGTTGCGTTTTTTTCTACTGCTACGTTTGTTGACATGAGGGATATATTAGCACATGTTTTTAAAGGATGCAATGGTTATTTAAGCATCTTTAGATGAGTCACTAGTCTCTCTATTTCGATAGTATCCTGAGATCTTGTTGTCATGTGTCTTACTACCACTGTCTCTTCTATCGCTTCTTTTTGACCCATCATGATGATGTACGGGATGTTTAATTTTTCTGCTTGTGCTAGTTGGACCGAAAGCTTGTCTTTAGATAATGATTGGTGTACTGGGATTTTGGCTTTACGTAGAGATTCTATGATTCCCAGACTTTTTCTCTTGGCATCTCCACCAAACTGGATAAAATAAAATTTAGTCTGCTCCTCTTTTTTGCTTTTGCTTTTGCTTTTTGTTACATAGTGGGGATGTATGAGTAAAGCTATACCTAGAGCAGGAACATCTTTCTTGCCCAACACTTTTTTGGCAACCGTATTGTATCTTTCGCCGATTGCTAAGACTTCGGTTTTGCTTTTTATCTCAAATATTGTATCGCTACAATAACTTCTACTTCCGATAAGCTTATGGTTTATTTCATACGGAATGTTAAGAGATTCCAAATATTCTAAGACTTCCTTAAAATGATTGCGACTAATGTCTGAAAGAAACGCCATTGGTTTCGGTGCACTATCTACAAATTCTGAAGCCTTGGAATCTTTTATATTAAATATATTGAATTCATCTTTTTTTATTTCAGCTCTCAGATTTGCTGGAAGTTTATTTATTTCTTTTTTGCAGTAGTTGTGTAATTCTCGAGAGAATTTGGTCATCGATTCCTTGTCACCAATTGAGTTTATTTCGACTGAAAGCTCTTGGTTCGGGTATCTATCTTTTAGTATCACGTAAGCGGTCTCAATAATCATTGCTTCAGCTATCGGTTTTGAAGTACCGATTATTTCTAGATTGAAGGTTCTGCTGTCACTATTTCTTTTTAAATGAGGATTTCCTTTTATTGGTCCAATATAATATCCCATGAATGGTATCGCAATATTGTTCCACTTTTTTTCAACAAAGTTTCGAACTATTGATATTTTTTCCTCTAAATACCCACTAAATCTGTCACATTCATCATTCCATGGCTTTACTATTCTAAGATGTGATTCATCAAATTTTTTTGCAGAAGCTAGGTCAGTTTTTTCTATTTCAATTGGTGGGATTTCTACGAATCCAAAATGCCTTGCTGTACATTCTGCCATTTCAAATTCCGGGGAGACTTGCACATTTTCTTTTTGAACTACCTTCTTCATATCTTCTTTATTTGAAGCATTTTTCTTTATTTTCATTCTGGTACTCGATTTAATTTTATTCTTTCTTGGTTTGTAATTTTTTTTCATAGAATTATTCTTAAATCAAGCAGTAGCGAATACCCGAGAGGGTGCTAAATCTTGAATCTTAAATCTTCTCTATACTGCCCGGCATATAATCGATATTGCTGATAGGGAACAATCTTATGACCGCCTTACCGCTTATGTGGTCAAACAATAATGGCCCCCAGTTTCTGGAATCCGAACTAGCTGCTCTATTATCACCCATTACAAAATACTCATTTTGTTCCAATTTTTGAACCACAGTGTCGCCTCTAGTAGAAGAAATATATTTTTCCTCTAGAATAAATCCTTCCGGATTCTCTGAATTTATTATTTTTACAATATTATTTTTTATTTCTATTGTTTCTCCTGGCAGGGCAATAATTCTCTTTATGTAATATGTATCTTCTTTAAACGGCGGATTGAATACAACAACATCACCTCTCTGGGGCGTATTAAATCTGTATCCTAATTTATCAACAATTAAATAGTCACCATCTTTGAATGTTGGGAACATTGAAGTCTGGCGAACTATAAAAGGGGATGCAATAAAATATTTAATCGGCAATGCGATTATGAGTGCGATAATTAATGCTTCAACAAAATCTCTAAAAGTACTTTTTTTCTTTTGTTGTTCCATGAGTGACACAATGATATTATATAAGTACTTGTTGACGCAAGGTCAAATTAACATCATAATGTTAATTTGAAAATTCCAGGCTACAATAAACAATATTCAAATAAATTCCAATTCTTAAATCATTTAAAAATTCGGTAATTGATGATTGTTTGAAATTTGTTATTTTGATCATTGGTTATTAATTAATTGTTATCTGTTATGAGTTACATCATTGTTGGACTCGGAAATCCTGAAAAAGAATATTTAAATACTCGACATAATGTCGGAATGATTATTGCTGATTTGTTTGTTAAGAAAAATGGTGGAAGTGAATGGAAAAAGGATAATAATAGAAATGCACTCATATCTAAGACTGATGTAAACGGTGAAAAAACAGTCGTAGTAAAGCCGCAGGCATTTATGAATAAGTCTGGGATCTCAGTAAAAGATTTACAAGGGAGCCCAAAGAAAATTGAAAAGCTTGTGGTGATACACGATGATTTGGATCTACCACTTGGAAGTATGAAAATAGTTTTTAATAGGGGATCGGGAGGGCATAAGGGTGTTGAGTCAATTGTACGAAGCGTGAAAAGTGAAGCATTTGTCAGAGTGCGTGTAGGAATCTGTCCTACAACTCCAAGTGGTAAATTAAAAAAACCAGATCATACAAAAATGCTAGACTTTATTGTAGGGGAATTTAAAAAGCCAGAGGCAGATGAAATTAAAAAATTGAGTAAGAAAGTTTGCGAATCACTCGAGACAATTATCACTGAAAGCCGAGAGAAGGCGATGACAGACTTCAATTAGAAAGGGTAAACCCAGTCACTAATATTTGTAATCAAATTTTAGTGACTGGGTGATGACAGAGTTTAATTAAATATAAATATATGGTAATGGAAAAACCTCAATCAGATGAGAAGGTTGTTACCCCACAACAATTGTTGACGGAGTATCAAAATTTAAGTAGCGAAATTACGCGACTCAAGAATGGTGTTACCTATTATGAGCAAGAATTAGAAAGGTTGAGACTAATAGATAAAAAAGACTTAACTGAACGAGAAAAACAAGACATATTAGATTTTGAGTCAAAAATGAATGCAGCTTTGGAAGATTTGAATAATCTTTTTGACCTTGAGAAAAAATTAAAAGAAAAAATTGCAAAGGCATCATCGGTTATTGCTGGCTGATTATAAATAAGAAACCATTTACCCATTCGTACGAATGGGTAAATAGAAATGTAGGGGTTGGACCCCTGCAAAAGAACATAACCGGGTGTCTGGGACACTTGGTTGTGGAATTATATGGTTATTAGAAAGATTTTG
>CAZOAK010000016.1:0-19984 GCA_964577785.1 uncultured Candidatus Saccharibacteria bacterium
ATTCGAGTGAATGTCAGCGCAATCGGTGGTGATGTATTTATCCCAAAGATCGAAGGCTTTTACACAGCCATCGTCCGAGGGTCACCAACCGGGATGCTCATAACAGCAGATTCACTTATGCCCGTCTCATCACCAGATGAGTTCTATGATTACTATCGCCTTAATGAAGGTGAGACACACACATTCATTCACACTACTCAAGTATTCTCTCAGACATATGATGGACTCATCAAAGGTGATCTGCAGAGTATAACTTGGGGAGATGACCCAATGAATCTTGTGGCAAACGAAAACGTCCTCACGGGTTACGGGACAAGCTTTGTGTACATCGAGCCGTATCAATCTGCACCAGAGCCATCGAGGATTATTTTTCTCGGTTTTGGACTGACAGTTCTGGTGTTCCGGCGTCGAAGAAATTGAAATTGAAACATTCCATGAGCAACCGTATCCTCCCAAGGGTACGGTTGTTTTTTTGATTTTTATTAAAAAAATGCTATTGTATTTGTGTATTTAATGGCCTCATCGTCTAACGGTTAGGACGAAGCGTTCTCAATGCTTAAATCGGAGTTCGATTCTCCGTGAGGTCAAAAATTTACAAAACAGGACGCAAGGGCGTTCTGTTTTGTTTTAAAATTTTTAGACCTCACGGAGAATCGAAAGATGGAGCAGGTTGAGGTTCAGTAGAATTGAACTACGAGTCGGGCGAAAAGCTTTGAGTGTCCGAGAGGACTTCGCGGAATTTTGTGAGAGACGACAAACAAATTATTTGTGACCGAAAGCGTACTCGCGGTTCTCGGTAGGATCAAAAATCTAAAAGTATTTTTCATTCACCTGCCTGCCGGCAGGCAGGTTACTGACTATTTATTACTTATTATCCTCTTGTGTTCTAATATTTTGACCTATTGCCATATCAATCATAAGTGGTATAATATAGGTATTATGAAAAAATACACAATCGCTTTTGTTTTTTCGGTTCTTGCATTAGTGGCTGTAAACACTGCTTTTGCGGGAGGAGGATTTGATGATTATACATTGAATGCAGATGGCACTGTTAAAAGTGTTAATGCAGAAGGGGCAGTGGGTACTACAGGAGAAGTGACTTATGATGAAAATGGTAATGTTATTAATCAAGGTGCAGAAGCATCAGGAGCACTTAAAGCATTAGGAACTCCAAAAGGACTTGGTATTCTAGCATTAATTGTTATTATTGTTGGGGGATTGAGTTATTGGTCTTACAAAAAGAGCCAGCCAACAGTTTAATTACTAGGGCAGCCCTAGCAAAAATCAAAAATTCTCGCACTCGCGAGAATTTTTGATTGATAAGTGATAATATACATGTATGTTTAAAAAAGACACACCTAAACCCAGCACTAAGTTTTCTAAACAAAATTTAGTGCTGGGTAAAAATATAAAACCCGCACCAAAAGTTCACAGAAAGGGGATTCGTCAGCCGGTTGTTCCTGTTGCAGTTCCATATAAAAAAATAGATAAATCTACTTCGTGGGGTAAAGAAGCTTTGTGGTACGACAAGATGCTTGAAGAAAAAGAAGACACTTATCAATCAAAGGTAATATTACCTAATCTCATAAGAATTTTGGACCCAAAGCCAGATCAAGTCATTGTAGAGCTTGGCTGTGGTCAAGGATTCTTTTCGAGAATAATTGCTAAATCTGGAGCGAGAGTATTGGGAGTGGACATAAGTAAGGAATTAATCGCTATTGCAAATGAACGATCAGACAAAGAAAATATTTCTACAAGAAACATTGCATTCTATACTGGTTCTGCCGACAGTGCATCAATGATAGCTGATAGGTCTGCGGATTCTTTGATAATAATTCTGGCAATTCAAAATATGAAAAATCTCGGAGGTGTGGTAGGTGAGATGAAAAGAATATTAAAGCCGAATGGCAAAGCTATTTTTGTAATGAACCACCCAGCATTTAGAGTGCTCAAAAATTCTGATTGGGGATTTGATGAAACCACTAAAACTCAATTCAGAAAAGTTAGTAAGTATCTATCACAATTTGAAGTAGATATCGATATGCATCCAGGGGAGAGAAACAAAGATAAAAGCTCAATCACCAAATCATTTCATCGTTCTCTTCAGGATTATATGAAAGCTTTTGCAAAAGAAGGATTTGTTATTACTCGTCTAGAGGAATGGATATCTCATAAACAAAGCGAGCGCGGTCCACGACAGATTCCTGAGGACATCGCGAGAAAAGAAATCCCGATGTTTATGTGTTTGGAAATCAGGAAGCAGAATTAAGTATTAGGAATTAGGTATTAAGTATGAGATTCAAAAGGCACCGCGGCAAAGCCGCGGTGCCTGATTTTTATTATTCTTAATTCTTGATACATAATACTTAATTCTTTGGTGTGCCCGTGATATAATTCTTGTAATGAATTCCAAAAGAAAAATAAAAGTTGCGGTGCTGCGCGGAGGACCATCTAGTGAATATGAGGTATCTCTAAAAACTGGAGCGGGGGTTCTTCAAAATTTGCCTGAACATTATCACGGTATTGACGTGTTCATAGATAAAAAAGGAGTTTGGCATATAAATGGAATGCCGTTTGATCCAAAGCATTTAGATAAAAAAGCTGATGTGGCGTTCATTGCTATGCATGGAGAATATGGAGAGGATGGAACTGTACAGAGACTTCTCGAACAACTTCATGTTCCTTTTACGGGCTCAGGATCTTTGGCATCTGCAGTTGGAATTAATAAAATTTTAATGAGGAAAGTTTTTGAACAACATGGCGTAAGGATGCCGGTTGCGAAAATTTTAGAAAGAAAAGATTGTCCTAATCTTAAAGATGCTGCGCACGAAGTATGGAAGACATTTACACAACCGTCAGTTGTTAAGCCATATAACTTGGGTTCATCGGTCGGAGTATCAATTGTTCGATCAATGTCTGATATGGAAAAGGCCCTTGCTAAAGCATTTGAAAAAAGTGATAAAGTTGTAATTGAAGAATGCATACAGGGAAAAGAAGCTACTTGCGGGGTGTTAGAGAATTTTAGAGGTAAAGAACATTACCCGCTCCTTACAGTTGAAATTGTTCCCAAAAAGCATCAAGAATTTTTTGACTATGAATCGAAATATAGTACAGAGAGCGGTGCGGATGAGATATGCCCAGGTAATTTTACTAAGGCGGAAACAGAAGAAGTCCAAAGGTTGGCTGTGATGGCACACAAAGCAATCAACGCAGGCCACTATTCTCGAAGTGATTTCATGATACATCCAAAAAGAGGTGTATATTGTTTGGAAATAAATACATTGCCTGGACTGACTCCGACATCCCTTTTACCTAAAGAAATGGAGGCAATCGGTTCAAGCTATCCAGAACTCCTAGATCATCTCCTCCAACTTGCACTAAACACTAAAAAATAGTATATTCTAAAGAATTATTCAGTTATTCAAGCACCAAGTATTCAATTAATGATTGAAAATTGGACAATTGATTAATTCAATAATATTTCTTTAAATCGCATTGCACCCACTTGAAAATTGGACAATTGGTTTATTGATAACTTACGTATGCGTCTGGGCCCTTAGCTTAGTTGGTAGAGTGAGAAATGGGTAGGGACCCATTTCGCAAGGCCGGAGCACGACGGTGCGAGGTGTGGTCAAGGAAAAATTCAGTAGAATTTTATCAGTGACACTCATTTGCACAAATGAGGCAAAACAAAATCAAGAAGAATCGAGAAAGTAAAATATAAATATTGGGCCCTTAGCTTAGTTGGTAGAGCGCCTCATTTGCAATGAGGAGGTCACCGGTTCGAATCCGGTAGGGTCCACAAATTAAAAATCACCTTGAAAAGGGTGGTTTTTTAATTTGTGGACCCTAAGCAATCAAATGGTTTTGATTGCGTCCGGATACGAACAGCGGAATCATATTTTTGTAGTAACAAAAATAGATGAGCTGGTGACTAACCCGAATCGAGTGGCGACGAGATGAGAGGTGAAGTCGAAACTCCGGTAGGGAAAGTACTTAACTCACTTGCGTCCGGATTCGAACAGTTTTTACATTGAGCTTGTAGTAACAAGCGAAGTAAAAACTGGTGCCCAGAAATTTAACATGTGACGACATGTTGAATTTCGAGGGAGAAACTCCGGTAGGGTCGCGAAATTTTTCCGTCAGGAAAAATATTTGTGACCACAGGGTGGACATGCAGGACCAGACAAAATTTTTCGACGGAAAAATTTTAGTCGAGGTCGAAACTCCGGTAGGGTCATTTCTTCGCTCCACCGAGTGGAGCGAAACCCTCCGGTAGGGTGGACCTCACCAGATTCGAACCACTAATTAAATTGACAAAACACATAAATCATGTCAATCTACCACCAGAAGTTCAACCCGCTGGAAATCCAGCACAACAATAGAATACTGCCATGGAAAAGAAACTGTTCATCTCTTGTGTTAAGAGGCTTCATCGTGTTCAAGCCATTTACCTCACTTTCATGAACCGGACTGGAAATGAACCTGGGCTCCAGGAACTGCTTCGGGCACGGTACAATGTGCCTGGTGTCATTATCGAGAATTCCTACATGCTCAATCTTGTTGCGGTCGCCGAAAGTGGTCGTTGGGAGAGAGTAAGTAGGACGGTGCCCGTCTACGGATTGGCATACACATCAAACGAATCACTCGAATTGATTGCGTGCTCACTCGAAAGTGTCAGTGCCGGCGAACATTATGCCAAAGCGCTGTTTACTAGCAACAAACATCGACAGCTTGCTGCTCAGACCAAGATTATTGGGGAGGTCCTCAATAAAAGAGTGCTTGACGGGATTCAGGAATTTGGGCTTAATGCTACTGCAAAACTAATTGATATTGACGGCATCCAAGCCCTCGAATTTTCAATTGTTGCTGACAGTGCTCCTGTGGTTCAGATTCGCATCGACGGCTTCTCAGGTCGCATGCAGATCAAAGGAAAATGGGGTGATGTACGATTTTCTGAACCCACACAAATTCAGGACATCCTTCTTGCGGAGCTTGAAGCCTATCTTGAGCTCGCAACTCAACCTGGGTGAAGTGAAGTAACAAAGGTGTTTCGACCACCGCTCTTTTGAGAGAAATTGTTGAATAGACCACGGAATACTGTGGTCTTTTTTTATTTCTCCTTCAAGACATTAATTAAATACCCCAACTCTCTTAAATTGATTTCAAAGATACGATAGAAAAATTAAAGTAATTATGTTATAAACTATTTAATACAGTGGTTTGAGTTTTTCAAATACAGTTCATCTGTGTTTTTAGAGCCTAGATTAGTTTAGTGGAATGATAATTAGGTATAACGAGAGAAGAATAGAACTGGTACAAGTAGTCTTAATGTAAATAAATTATACGCGTGTTATAATCTATTTATGCTTGAAATACCAAAGGAAAGTAAGATTTTAAAATATACGCTTCCATTCATTATAATTTTTGTATTAGCTCTGATTATCCCAGCACTTTCTTTAAATAACTTCTATATAATCAAGTTTGCAGTAGTTATATTTATCATTTATTTGGTAATTAATTTTTTGCTTAAATTATTTACTCATAAATTTCCTACTAAACTAAATAAATTTACTCTATTTGTCTTAGTTTTTAACGCTTTTTCATTTTCTTTGTTCGTCCTTCAATATCTTGCTTTTTCATTCTTCGGATTATTTGGTTTCCTAGTAAATCAGTTGGCTTCTCTGACCTCTTTGCTCAATCAGATTTTAGTTTTTATCCTCTTAGTTCTGACTCTTGTTTTTTGGAAAAGGGAAAAGTCTCACTTCTGGCAACTTGAACCTTTTGCATTCTATGTTATTGCCACAATAGCTACTCTTGCCCTTAATTACTCTGCAAATATGTATGGAATGTATTCGTTAGCAACTCAAGGAGAAATGGCTATAGAAATTGGAGGTTTTACCCTTGGAATTATGGCATTGTGGGGATGGATGAAAAATTTTAAATCTACTCCTGCAATCGTGGCTTCTCAAACAAGTCCTACAGGTTTAGAAAATCTTGCTCCATTTTCAACATCTAAAGTGGTAGAAAGTTCTCCAAAAAAGAAATCATCCCTTATCATCCCGATTACGATAGTTATTCTCGGTATATGCTTATTTTTCGGCCTAAGTAATATTGGGCATATTGTTGGATATATGTCTGCATTTTCACAAAAATCAAAGCCACAATTTGCAGGAAAGGTGGAAATAAATGAAGTTTCTGGACTTGAAAATTTGCAAGGAAGATACACATTAGTTACAGATAATGCTGGTTCTTGGTATGTATGGGGTTCGGGCAAGACGTGGGCTGATAGCTTTTATAAAATTACAGATGCAAAGGCTACGCTCATCAATTTTGTTGAGCAGAATGTTTATAATTTCGGAAAAAGTACCGATATTGACACAATAAAAGATACCGCTTCCTCTTATTCTTTGCGTCTACGTACTCTAGGATATCCAGTTTTTGTGGCTGATAAAAAGGGTAATAATTATCTTGTTTATACTCAAAATGACCCGAGTTTGACTGTTCTATATCATATTGTTGATAACAGAGCCAAGCCTATTTTTCAAGCACCGAATGTAGATACTGATTTTTCTGCAGACGGAGAAGGTAATTTCTATGCATTTATAGTAAACACTCAAAGTAGGACAAAGTCAGTTTATAAAATATCTGGAGACTCTATGAGTGGGGTTGCAGGATTAGATAATGCTTATGATCATTCATTCTTTTTGAACGGTGTAGAAAATAATTACGTTGTTACAACGGATAGTGAAGGTCCTGATTATCTTCACCCTAAGCAATTTAGTAAATATCATATATATAAAATTATTGGGGACAGTGCTTTTGAGGTTAAAGGTCTAAGGGATGATATAAGAGAGGTCAAAATTGTATTTGATGAAAACAAAAATGCGTATGCTATCACAACACTAAGAGATAACAATGGTAATGGAGGGGTACAAAGAGAATTCCTTAAAATAAGTGCAAATACTTTAACTAAAATTGATGCTTTGCCAATCACTCAGGAAGCATTTTCAACACAGTCTCATCTTACTGATGCAATAGAGTCACAAATACAGAGACCTATTGTAGAAAATAAAAAATACTCAATCCAAACTTTGGTCGGTGAACCTTTCTGGAAATGTCAGGTATCTTACAATAACGGAATAGAAAATATTATAATTAAAAATATTGATTTGAATACAGTTGGCTGTGACGGTTTATACACAAATGGAACAGATAAGACATTTGTGGTTAATCTCGGGGATATCGCTGGAGATTCGAAGACAAGGGCTTATTGGTTGGATGGAGACCGAGCGACATACATCTCAAATTTTGAAGATATGAGATATCTCGAATTTGCTTATGATAAAATAAAAGATGTTTGGTATAGTCGCACAATTACGGAAGATTTCCCAAGTCATTTATATTTAGTGTCTTTTCAAAAACCTCAGAACTAAACTTTAATTTATTATTGTTATCTTGCCAAAGTGAGAGGTGAAAAGGGTATACCAGATTTTACAGAAGAAGAAAAGAAAAATGGATTTGAAGTGGTCTGGGTAACCTTTGATGAAGCTTTGAAATTAATTTCAAACAGTAAGGTGGGCAACTTAGAAGGTAGTTTGTATATCGTTCCCAGAGAAGTCGCTATCCTAGATGAAGCTAAGAATCTACTTTAGACTATTTTTCCGTCAAAATATATACTAAATAACCCAACTCTCTCTTAAATTGATTCCAAAAAAGAAAGTCAAAGTCCACCATTGACGAAACACATAAAATATTGTGTTGTGAATAATTTGTTTTAATAATTTAGCTACGCTCAACTTTGGTTAAAGTGGCTATTTTGTTTTTAGTTGTGCTAATATTTGAATATGAATAAACAACTAATTAATAAGGACGATGAACTTATTGTAATGAGAGAGCGTCAGCAGATGCTTTCTCCAACATACTGGAATCCAGTAGTTGAAACATCCCTCGATACAGAAAAAACATATGGGTTAGCTATGAAAAATGCTTACATGATATTTAACGATGGTAAGGTTATGCTGGTAGTAGTTAAAAATGATTGGGACAATATTGCAGAGACGATTTCAGAAAAAATAGTTAGTAATGAAACCTTTTTTCAATCCATAGAAGAAAAGACTAATTTTGCAAAGCAGGAAATAGAGAATTTTGTTACTTTAAATAAAGAAAAAGCCATTGAGTCTTTAGATTTTGACAGTTTAATTGTGCTTGCAAATGAGGTGAAAGAATTATTTATCAAGTTCGATGCGGCGAGCTTGTTTGCCTGGTTTGTGGCAGGGGATTTGGTGGGAAGTAAGATACAAAATATATTACAGATATCTAAAGAAGATTTAGAAATAATATCTACACCAGATGATAAGGCAATCGTATCTCAGATGGAGGAGTCAATACTAAGATTATCGTTGGATAATAATTTGGATATTGTGTCGGCATCAAATGAGTTGGCTGAAAAATATTATTGGGTTCCTTTCGGATATGACGGCCCAGTAGTTTGGGATAAAGAATATTTTGAAAATTTGATTAAACATAAAATAAGTAATAAAGAAAATTCAAGAAATGAGTTAGACCTTATTATTAAAAATGATAGGGAAGTTGCTGATAAAAAAGCTCAGGTATACCAAAAAATTGGGCAACTAAAAGATAGACAGATTCATATTCTTCGGTCAATTACTAAGTGGACTGATGAGAGAAAGTCATTAGATTTTAGATTGTTTAATATTTACTACAAAATTTTAATTAGTATAAGCAAAATTACCGAAGTTGAAATTAGGAATCTTAAGTATTTGTTTACTCATGAATTAAAGGATTTGTTATCAAATAAGGATTATCTTATTTCAGAATCAAACAAAAGAATCGACAATGAATTCGTTGTTTGTGCGGACAAATTTTCTATAAATATTCTTTCTAATGATGATCGGTTGATTTTTAAAAGATTAATATATAAACAAAACTCTAATTCATCTCTAAAGGGAATTGTTGCAAGTAAAGGGGATTCTAAAATTTATAGAGCAAAAGTCAAAGTATTGTTTGATGCAAAAGAGTGTTTAAAAATTGAGGATGGAGACATATTGGTTGCACCGATGACCACTCCAGACTATATCTCAGGAATGAAAAAGGCAATTGGTTTTATCACTGATGAAGGGGGGATAACTTGTCATGCTGCAATAGTGTCTCGTGAAATGAAAAAGCCTTGCATAATTAGTACAAAGAACGCAACTAAGGTTTTGAAAGATGGGGACATAGTAGAAATGAATGTTGATGATGGAACAATTAAGAAGATTGATTAATTATTTCCTCAAAATATAGAATAAATAACAGAATTTTCTTTTAAGTTGATTCTAAAGATGCGATAGACAAATTAAATTAATCATGTTATAATTCGCTTTATATAGCTCCTTAACAAATTTCTGTCGTATCACTTAAATCATCACATGTGGTGTTTTGTGTGATGCGACGGAATCAACTGTTGCTGAAACCATGAATCAATACATCGACAATGAAAACTCTGCACATCCTGCTCGCACTTTTCGTGAGTGCATTCCTGACAACCCTCGCAACTGCCCAAAACCTCACTGTTAAAGGTCAAACAGTCGTCCGCTCACAATACGTGGGCTTCGACAACGGTCTTGTTTATTATCCCGATGGGGTAATCCAAGGCAACATCACACTCATGCACAAGTCTGGGATATTCCTCGACCTGTGGTATTCAAGCGGTTTCAACACCGATTGGTCCACTGATTGGGATGATGAACTCGATTACGCTCTCGGGTGGAATGGAAAGGTTAGAAATCTTGACCTGACGATGTCACTCACCTATTTTGACAACTACAGCGTAGGCTCACTGTCTTACAATGATGTTGTGAAAGGCTTCGTTCGTCTTGGTTTACCTACAAGGAAAATCAACGAGTGCTTTAGTCTCACTCCATTCGGAAGCTACACTGGATATTTCATTCCCGACGACAAAACTCCGTTTGAGGGTGGAAATGTATTTGCTCTAGGTCTTGATAGTGAGGTAACACTCGCTTCGTGGCTGAAAGTGGCATCATCTACATCAATTGGGTGGGACGACGGATGTTTCGGAGTAAAATCAGGAAGCATCTTCAGACACTCATCGATGGTAAATGTCCAAGTATCAAAACACTTCACATGGAATGCTCTTGAGGCTACTGTTTATATTCCGATCGGTAATCGGAATATGAAAAATGAAGTGGTTTGGGGGAGTGGACTATCATGGAGCTTCTGAGCGACAGTAACCTGCATTAATTGCAGGCAATCACATCCATAGTTTGCATAAGTAGAACTCGCGTCAGTCTGATAAACGGCGAGTTATTTTTTTTGCCCAAAATCTCCGCCAAATACTCCAACTCTCTCTTAAATTGATTTCAAAAAAGTTAAAGTATATAAATAAATTCCCAATTGCCCCTACAATATCCGCATGCTAGACTGAAAATCTATGAATCTGTTCCTTTACCACAATGACGGCTCAGAAATCCTGGAGCGAGAAAACGAGTTTGGGTGGCTGAAACCGATGTGGAGAAATAGGCCTGGTATAACTTCGGTCTATCTTTTCCTCATTTGTATAGCAAATTTGATCATGTGTTTGACGAGATTTTCAGTCAATCCAGTTGTGCTCACTTTTGCTTGCATGCTCTGCATTCTGGGCATTGTCTTCTTTATCATTGAGATAATGCCAAGCCTTGTGGGCTATTGGTTTAGTCGATGAATTTTACTCAGTTAACAGCATACCCTTCGAGAAATCGTTGGGTATTTTTTTAAATCCATAATTTTAATTTAAATAAAATGATATAATTAATGAATGAAAAATAATCATAGAGGTTTTGCTCCTATTTTATTAATTTTATTAACAGTAGCTGTAATTAGTGGTGGAACTTATTTTTATTCTAAAACCAATAAAGTTAGTCAAACCACTAATGATTCTAATTCAGAAACGGGTAATATAGATTTAGAAACTAATATTTCAGATTTAAAAAATAGCGATTTTGATAATACATATTCAGACGAGGAAAATCAAATTTCGAATAAAAAAACTATTTCTAGTGAATCAGATCAAACTTCAGCAACTTCAATTAAGGCGAATGTGGAAACTTCGTTAAGTAATGTCGAAAAACCAGATTTAACTATTGAAGATATAAAAATATACGAATCATCTTCTCCAAAAGAAATTGGTGGTTATCAGAGATTAACTGTGAGAATTTGTAATAGAGGAAAAGTGGGTATAAATACGGGTAATTTAACAAAATTACCAGAAAAAATATCCATATCTTTTACTCTTGATGGGAAGACTGATTATTCCAGGCGTAGTGCCCCAAGTATTTTGCCTGGAAATTGTGATTTAGAAGGATTTCAATTCGTGGATGTAAACCAGTCATACGGAATTTTTAAGGGTATCAAAACAGGAACTTACTTAGTTTCAGCTAAAGTGGATGCAGGGACTTCAAAAGTAGATGAATCAAATGAAAATAATAATATTTTTTCTAAAAATATTTATTTAAATTTTGATCAAACTATTTCAAAAATTATTTTTACTTCACCACAATCCGGGGCTATTTGGAATGAAGGTGAAGAGTATGTAATAAATTGGCAACCGCTCAGTAATGAAGTTGTGCGATATTATGTTTCAGTTGGTAATTATGGATCACAAACTTCAATGGGCTTATCTGACACGTATTCTCAGGCTGGTATTGGTAATCAGACTAGTCTCACATATAAAATTAAGGATGGATTTGTAAATAGTATGTTCATGGGAGACTCAAAGGGAAAAACAGTTTCAGGTATAAAGAATGATTTCTATTTTGAAGTAACTGCGACAAATTCAAAAGGCGAGCATATAGGATATGGGCGTTCAGACACATTTACAATAGAGCCCTAATTTAAAATATACCAATTCTCTCTTAAATTGATTCAACACTTCATTGTGCTAGTATTTAGTTATGAAATCAATCGAAAACATCAAAGAACTAAGATTTGCAAACCTGGCTCCTGAGGTATGGGAAAAGTTAAATCAAATACCACGTACTGGTTGGGTAACTAGAGGTGTAGAAAATCCAGAGACTGTACAGGAACACACTGTGGCATTAAGAATACTTGCAAACGAAATATCCAAGTCAACAGATTTTACGGAAGAAGAAAAAAATGAGCTTTTGGATATGCTAGAGGTGCATGATTATCCTGAAGCTGTAACTGGTGATGAGGTTATACTAATGGACGGTAGTGAAGACAAATTAAAATTAAAAGATGATAAAAAGAAAATGGAAGAGAAGGTAATGATTGAAATCACAAATGGAATGGGAGAAGAAGGAAAAATAATATATGAGCTTTGGAATCGATTCGAATCTTCAGACGATAAGGTTTCTGATTTGGCTAGACAGTTAGATAAATATCAGGCAGTGGAAAAGGCGCTCGAATATGAAAGAAAAACTGACATACCTTTATTCAAGGAGTTTAGGGACTATGCTCAAAAATATATTACTCACAGAGTATTAGTAGATAGAATGAAAGGGTTAGAATCTAGTCTTTAGTCTAAAAATCTCCACCAAATACTCAAACTCCCTAAAATTGATTCAATCTGCCATTGTGTTATTTCGCTCCACCGAGTGGAGCGTAGCCCGTAAATTTGTTTAATCAAAAAAAAATAGTATTATTGTATTATGAATAAAAAATTATCTTGTTTTAATAAGGTACTTCCATTTTTATTAATTATTACAGTTTTTCAAATTAATACTGCGTCTGCATTAAGTGTATGGGTTGATAGAACCACAGGTACAGCAGCTGCTAGTAAAGGTTTTGTAACTATAACTTCATCATCAGATGGTACAAAACTAGCGGCGGGTGCATTTGGTGGTGACGGTGACATCTGGACCTCCACAGACTCAGGAGTCACATGGACCAATCAAACTACAGGCACCGCTGCTTCTGGTAGGCTTTGGCAATCTATAACTTCATCATCAGATGGTACAAAACTTGCCGCGATTGATTTCGGTACTGACATCTGGACTTCAACAGACTCTGGTGCCACATGGACAAACAGAACTACCGGCACTGATGCCTCTGGAATGTCTTGGCGTTACATAACTTCATCATCAGATGGTACAAAACTAGCGGCAACTGTAATTAGCGGAGATATTTGGACATCTACAGACTCGGGTGTGACATGGGTAAACAAAACCACGGGCACTGATGCCTCTGGAATGTCTTGGCGTTACATAACTTCATCATCAGATGGTACAAAACTAGCTGCGACAGGAGCTACTGCAATGGATATTTGGACTTCAACAGACTCTGGTGCCACATGGACAAACAGAACTACAGGTACTGATGCATCTAGTAAAAATTGGCGAGATATCGCTTCATCAGCGGACGGTACAAAACTTGTTGCTGCTGTAAATAACAGTGACATCTGGACCTCCACTGACTCTGGAGTCACATGGACAAATCAAACTACAGGTACAGATGCATCGGGTAAGTCTTGGAAATCTATAACTTCATCATCAGATGGTACAAAACTTGCCGCTGCTGTAAATTTCAGTGACATCTGGACCTCCACTGACTCTGGAGTCACATGGACAAATCAAACTACAGGTACAGATGCATCGGGTAAGTCTTGGCAATCTATAACTTCATCCTCAGATGGTACAAAACTAGCCGCTGTTGAAGTGACCGATGGCGACATCTGGACATCTACACAGGTATTTCCTGATACTACTGATCCTACAATATCTTCTGTCGCCACATCAACCGCCGACACTACTGCTTTAATTACTTTTTCTACAGATGAAGCTGCTACTTCTACGGTCGCATATGGTTTGGACACTTCATACGGAGCTACTTCTACTATTTCTACAGCTACTACTACACATTCCCACTCTATATCTTCTTTGTCTCCTTCAACTACATATCACTACTTGATCACTGTAATGGACGATGCTGGTAATATTACAAGTTCAACTGATGATACTTTTACCACTACAACTCCTGCTCCTGTTGAGGTACCAGAAAGTAGCTCTCGAAATATTAGCGGTTCATCTCCTAGGATTCGTTCGACACCTGTTGTATATAACCCTTCGACAACATATACAGTAAATGATGTAGCTAATAACCTGCCTGTTACAAACTCTTTATCAACTTCACCAACACCATCTCTTGTTCGTAATTTAACGGTGGGGAACGTTGGAAATGATGTAAAAGATTTACAAAAATATCTCAATTCTCGTGGATATGTTGTGGCTACCGAAGGTCAAGGGTCTGTAGGGAAAGAGACCAATACATTTGGACCACTTACTAGAGCTGCACTTATTAGATTTCAAATCGCAAATGGAATAAAGCCAGCAATAGGATATCTTGGGCCACTTACAAGAGCGGCTATTGCTAAGCTTAAGTAAACTTAAGAATTTTAGTTTGAAATTTTAACTAATTTCCTAAACTCCTCTAAATCGATTCCAAAAAAGTAAGTTAAAGTCCACAAAATTATACAGAGACCTGTTAGACAGGTTTTTTGATGTATATCTTACTAATTTTTCATTTTAAGTAACTATAATGATATAATTCACAAATAGCATATTATGTAATAGGTCAAAATATAAGCTTTGAAAATGGTTACCTAAAGGCATTTTGTATATTTAAAAGAATCCAGCATGAGATTTAAAATTTAATTTAATATGAGTAAAATTTTTATTACAAGACAGATACCAGAGATCGGCATTAATATTCTTAGAGAAAAAGGATATGACGTTACTATAGGTGAGAACAAAACTCCGCCAACAGAAGAGGAATTAATTAATGAAATAAAAGATAAAAATTATGATGTTGTAGTCACTCTCTTGACTGACAAAATAAATAATAAGGTTTTTGATGCTAGTCCTTCTACTAAGCTTTTTGCTAATTATGCTATTGGTTATGACAATATTGATGTCGAGGAGGCAACAAGGCGAGGTGTCTATGTCACGAATACACCCGGAGATTATGTGGGTGGTATCGCAGAACATACAATAGGTCTCATGCTCGCACTTATGGCTAAACTGGTCCCCGCTGATACGTTTGTTAGACAAGGTAAATATAGTGGATGGGATCCGATGATTTTTATTGGAGATAAACTCGAGGGTAAAACTGTAGCTATTATTGGCACAGGACGTATCGGTGAACAGGTTGCTCGAAAACTTTATGGTGGCTTTGGTGTGAAGATAGTTTATTTTGATACAAAGAGAAATGAGAAAATAGAAAAAGAATGCAACGCTTTATTTGTTGATTCTATAGATGAGACATTATCAATTTCTGATGTTATAAGTATTCATGTGCCATTACTTGATTCTACACACCATTTGATAAATAAAGATAATCTAAAGAAGATGAAACCGTCTGCGTATCTTATAAATACTTCTCGTGGGGCCGTGATAGATGAGGTAGCGTTGGTTGAGGCACTTAAAAGTGGTCAGATACGTGGCGCGGCTCTAGATGTATATGAATTTGAACCCAAATTAGCCTCTGGTTTAATCGAGCTACAAAACACCATATTGTCTCCACATATTGCTTCGGCGCAAACAGAATCCAGAGAGGATATGTCCATGATCATGGCTCAAAATGTTGTTGATTACATCGAGGGTAGAATACCAAGAAATAAGGTAAATAAATAAAATAAATTATGCAAAACAAAATCGGAAAATTGATAATAGTGAGACATGGTGAGTCAGAATGGAATAAAGCTAATTTATTTACTGGAAGAAAAGAAGTGCACTTAACAGGGGACGGCTTTAGGGCATCAGAGGCGCTGGGTGCACTTATTAAAGATATTGAAATACATAGAGTGTTTGCTTCTATGCAGGTTCGTTCTATAGAGACTGAGGTTTGTATGATGAGTGGTGCTGGTAATTGTTGTACTGAAAATGTTTGCTACTCGAGCGCCTTGAATGAAAGAGACTACGGAGATCTTACAGGTATGAATAAATCTGACAAAGAAAAAGAAATCGGTAAAGAAGAATACGATTCTCTTCGTCGTGCCTGGGATTACTCAGTTCCAAATGGAGAGACTTTGAAAATGGTATATGAACGATCTGTACCTTTTTTAAAAGAAGAAATATTACCAGTGTTGAGGAATGGGGAAAATGTGCTTATTGTATCGCATGGTAATACTATCAGATCACTCATGAAATATATTGAGAAAATTTCCGATGAAGATATAGAAAAGGTAGAAATGATGTTCAATGAGGTGGTTATCTATAACCTTGATTCGGACGGATACATGATAGATAAAGAAAAGAGAGTTGTTGGTGATAAAAAATACGCAACACAGTCCAGTAGGGTTAGGTCTTTTACACAAATAATTGCAACTATAGGTCCAGCTTCAGATAGTCCTGAGGTATTGGATGAGATGGTAAAAGCTGGTATGGACATGGCAAGGCTTAATTTTTTTTGGCCAGGACCAGAGGAGAGTATAAAACGCATAAAAATGATACGAGAGTTTGCTAAAAAAAATGATGTTAAGGTTATGATTATGGCTGATCTTCCGGGACCACGAATACAGGACAAAGACAGTCATACTTATAATACGAACGCATCAAAAGCGCTAACAGAAAGAGATAGGGAACTTATAAAATTCGCTGTGGAGAAGGAATTAGATTATATATCCGTATCTTTTGTTGGTGATAGTGAAGATGTTATCGATTGTAAAAATGAAATAAGTAAATGGGGTGGAAAACAAAAAGTTATTGCTAAGATAGAGCGTAAAATAGCACTTGAAAATATTGATAAAATAATAGAAGTTGCAGATGCAATTATGATAGCAAGAGGTGATCTCGGTAACGAAGTGGCACTTGAACAAATTCCATTTGTTCAAGAAGATATAATTAAAAAGTGTAAACTTGCAGGAAAACCAGTAATCACTGCTACGCAGATGCTTTATTCAATGAAGGATAGCCCTTCTCCTACTCGCGCAGAAGCGACTGATGTGGTAAATGCTGTACTTGAAGGATCTGACGCAGTAATGCTCTCCGAAGAGACGTCTGTAGGTAAATATCCAATAAGAGCTGTGTACGTTATGGAACATCTTGTACTTGAAGCTGAAAAACATTTAAAAAATTCAAAATTCCATCAATTTTAATATGTCTGTTATTTCGAAATTAGAGGCAAGAGAAATATTAGATTCAAGGGGTAATCCTACGGTATCTGTTTGCTGTACTTTAGTAAGTAATGGGGCAGAGGTGCAAGGGATGGCTTCTGTACCTAGTGGTGCAAGCACAGGGAAACATGAGGCATATGAATTACGAGACAATGATATGGAAAGATATGGGGGAAAAGGTGTTCTTTGTGCAGTAGAAAATATAAATGGAGAAATCTTTTCATTTTTATTGGGAAAAGAATTAAATCAGAAAACTTTAGATGAATCATTGTTAAATCTGGACGGTACAGAAAATAAGAGTAGGTTAGGAGCGAATGCAATACTTGCTGTTTCTCTAGCATTTGCTCGCGCATGTGCAAATGAAATAGGATTGAATCTTTATGAACACTTAGCGAATCTGTATTTTGAGAATGAAAATAAAAATGTACGAATATTTAAAATGCCCCAGCCAGCTTTTAATATCATAAATGGAGGCAAGCATTCAAATAGCGGTTTATCTTTTCAAGAATTTATGATAATCCCGGAAGGATTCAAAACAATAAAAGAAAAGGTAGAGGTCGCCAAAAAAATAACTAACTCATTAAAAAATATCCTCTTAAATGATGGTCAATCAATCACAATGGGTGATGAAGGAGGATTTGCACCAAAACTTCAGTCAGATAAAAAGGCCCTGGATTATCTAGAGAAATCTATTTTAGACGCCGGATATGATACAGATCGAGTTAAGTTTGGATTAGATGTGGCTGCTACAACTTTTTTTAAGGACAAGCAATATTTTTTTGAAGATAAGATGCTTAATGCTGAAGATATGGTGAATATTTATGAAGATTTGTGTCATCGTTGTAAAATAATCTCTATCGAAGATGGTTTGGAAGAGGAAGATTATAATGGTTTCACTGAAATGACTAAGAGAATGGGTGATAGGATAAATGTTGTTGGCGATGATCTCACCGTTACGAATGTTTCTTTGATAGAGAAAGCTATTAATAATAAATCTATTAACACTCTTTTAATAAAACCAAACCAAATAGGCACATTATCTGAAACATTTCAGGCTATAAAAATTGCAAAGGAGAATAATATTAAGATTTTTTTATCTCACCGTTCGGGAGAAACGGAGGATACTTTTATTGCGGATTTGGCAGTTGCGGTAGGAGCTGATTTTATAAAAGCTGGTGCCCCAACAAAAAATGAGAGAATTGTAAAATATAATCGACTTATAGAAATAGAGGATTTATTAAACATCTAAACTATCTTAATTGATTCCAAGAAAGTAAGTCAAAGTTATAATATTTGACTATATTCATAAATTATGCTATAATATAAAAATTATAGTTCTTTAACAATTTCGACACATGACTGCATCTTTCTGTATTTGATTTTTCAAATTCAAAAAGATGCAGTCAAATACGACCGCTTCGCAAACCAAACCAAACCAAACCTGATACCAAACACCGTCATGAAAAAAATCATTGTCATCATCGCCCTTCTCGTCACCGCCACCTTCGCCGCCACGAGCATCACCGTGAGTGATCTCGTCAAGCAAATCATGGCCATTCCAGCCGAGCAGTTCATCGCTGAGGAGGTTGTGAACAAAATCATCAACGAGGGTGTGGACAGCGCACTCAACTACAAGGATGTTGATTTTGAGAGGGTTTATTACGACGCCCGCTCGGCCACATACAGCCAGAAATCGCTGGAGCAGTTCAGCGGCTATGAGCCATTCAACAACTACCTTGCAATGCGCACGGTTGTTGTCTCCAAGATGAAGGAGTACCTCCACTCGGGTGATAGTTTGCTTGTGACATACAAAGCATATCGTCTGGATGTGCGTGCCAAATTCAAGTCATTGCCTGAGGAAGCAAAGGTGCGTGTACAGGCCAAGGTTGCCAGTGCTCTCGGTACTTTCTCTTCCTTGAAGAATCCTGTCTATTTGGAGAGTTTCAAGGCGTTTCAAACAGCCGAACAGACTCAGGACAAGCGTTTTCCAGACATTCGCCTGCTCGGGATGAATCTCCCAGCAGAAAAAGTCGCCGTCATGGTGGCCGAAGGCGAGTTGGAGAAGATCAACAATGTTGAGGAGATGAAGAAAGCCTTCACTTCACAATTCGGTGATGCGGATCTGGCAATGTTTGCCGGACGCCGTGCCGCCGAAGGTGGGAACGAGCTTCTGGACAAGTACTTGGCGGTAATCCTTCTCATGTTGGAGGACGTCAAGTAGGCAACGTGTGTCGAAATAGTCAACCAAATCCCCGTGGGCTCAAGCTTGCGGGGATTTTTTATTGTATATAAATTTATCAACATGCTAAAATACTCCTATGCCCCCAGAAAAATCAAAACAATCTAGTGAGTCACTAAATGAACAAGAAAGAAGGGATTTTGAAAGGAAAATTGAACTTGAAAGAGAGTTAATTAAGTATGGTTGTGACTTACTTCATATAAGCGAAGGTGAATGGGTAAATACCTACGCAACTTTATTTAGTGAAATGTATAAGGATGAAGAAACCAAAATTAAAAGTAGATTTGATGAAGTGTATGACCGAAACCCAGAAGAATTCTATAAACAAGTTCATCAAGAGCTTTTTGATAAATATAAACAAAAAGTAGGAATGAAATAAATCTATCATGGAAACTCACACATGGAGCGAACAACTCAAGGAATTAGTCAAACAAAAAATTGAAACTGCAAAAGCAAATGCAATTCTGGAATCAAGATTAGAGCAACTTGAGAGCGATATGTATAAATATGGTTCAAGACAGGACGATGAAGCGTATAGGCAAGAAGACTTAATAGAACAAGAAATTTTGAAATCAAGTGCGGTTGCAAAAGATTTGGCCGAATTCCAAGAAGTCCTA
>CAZOAK010000017.1:0-8139 GCA_964577785.1 uncultured Candidatus Saccharibacteria bacterium
GAATTCGTACTCCATGTCGCACCTGAATCTGTGGAGGTGTATATATAACCTCCGTTAACACACGCGGCCAACTTTGTACCGTCAGACGAGGATGTAATACTTTGCCAATTTCTACTTGAGTCTCTCGTTACCCAATTGGTTCCAGAGTCTGTGGATGTGTATATTTGATTATCTTTTTCAATCATTACTAATTTTATTCCGTCAGAAGAAGATGCGATTCCACTCAAAAAATATTGATTTATTGAAATTAGTGGATCGTCCAAGTTTATACTTGTACTAAGCGTGAGACTTGTGTCAGTTGCTAAAGCGGAGGTGTTGTACCAAGTAGTGGTTTGAGCAGGGTCAGTGGATCCAAAGCCTATTCGAGCACCAACTGCTGCACCCTCAGTCTTCCAAGTCGTTCCTGTCCCACTTACTGTCGTGCTATTGATTGTAACTGTTCCCCCTGTATGCAAATACCTAAGCGCTCTAAATCCACGAATAGTGTTCGCATTCGCACTACTTAAAAGTGTGGAGTTAATAAAACCTTTCCATGTATATACAGATGTTGCTTTGTTGTATTCATAAAGAACAATACGACGAGCGGTAGTAGCTGTAGCTAGGTTTTCAATTGCAAAAACCCAGTCGATAGTTGAACTGTATGTAATAGCATGCGGATACATTACAGGAATGTTTGCTACGACAACATATGCTGTACTTGAACCAATAGTTCCAGCAGAAGATGAAAGAGTAATAGATGTAGCAGAAGTATAAGCAGAAATTGTATACCATGTAGTTATTTTAGCTGGGTTTGTAGAACCAAAACCTATGAGCATACCCACCATAGAAGAAGTAAATGCTGTACTCGTACCTGTGACAGCTGTTGTTGATACAGACACAGTTCCAGCCACAGACACCACTTCTTGCATCGGTGTTGCTACTCCTACAGGCAGTGGCCCCACATATTTATCTGTCACCGCGGTGCCAGTCTGTTGCGCCATCAAGGTACCCAAGTTCGTCTTTGTAGCATCATACGAAGTAATGGGTGTTGTATTTCCTGTGAATTTATGTTTTACGGCTCTATATGACATATTTTAATTTTGGGTGAGAAGCGCTCTGACGATTATGTCGTTGGTCAGAGATGTCGGTGTGTATCTTATATATGTAGTTTCATTAGCCTTGTCTGTAGTATTGTATGCTGTCCAGTTGCTGCCGCCGTCTGTCGATTTTTCCCATGTGCCGTTGGCTGCCGCTACCGTAGTGTCGGTCATTAGAGACGAGCCAGTATCTGCATTAAATAATTCAACTTTGAGTGTCGGTACTGTTCCTCCAAATGCCTGGCAGAATCTCCAAGCAAATTTCTCTGTTGAGATGCTTGAAAGTGTTGTTGAGATTTGATAATGAGAATCAGTTGAACCATCCTCATAAGTGACTGTCACTCTCATAATTCTTGCCGGCATGCATATTTCACCGATAGTAAAAAATTCAAGCATAAACTGTATAGCACTTGCGGCTGTTACGGCTGACAAGTCACCATCATCACCTAACAGTACCCAAGAGCTTGTAGCATCAGACCCGATATTTGCTGTTCTGTAATAGACTCTGAAAGTTTCTGTGGGTATTTTCAATTCACCGTCACCTAAAGAATGAACATCGGCAACTAATACTTGGTCAAACTTTACGCAGCCGGTAGTTGTAATAGATGGAGTAATAACCCTCTGACTTGAGGTAGAGGCATATGTCCAATGTGCACCAAGAGGTAATGCGTACAATTGGTTTAGAAGTGCAGTTGCTCCGTTTCTTGATATATGAACTATGCCATTATTTGCATCAGATGAAAGTAGCTGTGCACCTGTATTAAAGTGAATTGGTGAAGTAAATGCTATTGATTGATCTTGTTGTCTATCATTCAAACCAAATATGTGATCAAAAGGTGTTAGGTCAGTCGATGGGTATCTTGTTATATATTGTCTGTTTGATATACCGGATGTATAGGTTGTTATTAAAAGTCTGTCTATATTGCTTATATATTGTACATTCATCATTCCACCTGTTGCTGTAAAGGCGCCAATATTAGCTGCAATAGTGGCAGCGGTTGCTATGTTCGCGCCAACACCTCCTGTAGGAATTTCCTGTCTTGCATCTCCGGCTGTTATAAAAGTAGTACTTCCTCCAGTAATACCTGAAACAGCAGCGCAATATAGGCGCCCATAGTCGACAACATATGCAGTACCTGCAGCCCATGTTCCGGCTGTGGTGGCCAATGTAATAGCTGTGTTGGATGATCGAGCAGAAATAATGTACCAAGCGGTGATCATTGAGGGAGAAGTAGAACCAAAACCTATTGCATATCCAATCATTGCTGATGTAAAAACCGTGGAAGAACCTGTGACAGCAGTTCCGTTTACAGTGACGGTGCCTACTATAGCATGAGTTGTTGTGAAATAAAGATATGGGTTACCCGAGCCAGGCCCGTGAGACAGGGTAGCGAGCGTTAGGTTGTTTGCTGGCTGGTTTGGAATAAGACCAAGAACGGTAAAGTCACCAGTAGCAACAATATTTCCTCCGGCCAATTGCATTTTACCTGATGCTACTGTGTCGTTGGCCAGTAAGTTGTATTTATAAAATTTTGCGACACTTGTATTTGTTCCGTTTAATACATAAGCATAATGTGTTTGTTTGTTTGTTTCTGTTGCTTCTACTGCAATACCGTTGGCAGTGGTGTTAGATACTGCTCCGGCACCGTTATCGTTTAGCCAGTACACACCTCTCTGGTTGTTCACAGCTGTGGCAATAGAAGGGAAAACAGAACCGGCTGTGGTGAAGTCGTGGTAACCGGCGCCTTTCAGTACAAATAGCCCGCCGTTTCCTGCTGTGGTGTTGGTCATTGCAATAGCAAAGCGTATTTCTTCAATAACATATGAAGTGCCGGCAGGAATAACTCCGGGTGAAGTGGTGAGACCAAGAGAGGTGTTGCTGGCAATTTGGCCAATGTGATACCACTGAGTAATATCTTCAGGGTCGGTAGAACCAAAGCCAATGCGAGGGCCGAGACCTCCGGTAACTGCAGTAGCCCCGGTGCCGGCGGCGATGAGGTCGGTAGTAAATAAGGTGCTTGAACCTGTCAATGTACAGTCAGCTATGACAAATGAAGAACCAGACAGATACGCACACGAAGCACCAAGAATGTTCATGGTAGAAGTGGTGGCGTAAGAAATAATAGGATACCAGCAATTTATTTCAGCCACGTTCGTACTACCAAAACCAATCATTTTACCAACATATGTTGCAAGAAACCCTGTACCAGAGTGAGTTACTAAACCGGCTACTGTAACCGTTACTGTACCAGTTGAATACACGCTTGAAGGCGCAGCTACCGCCACCGTACCTGTAGTGTGAAGGTATCTTTGTGCTCGGAAGCCACGGCATACGTTTGTGGCAGACGGCAACGTAGCGTTTATAAAACCTTTCCAGCTATATGTGGCTAAAGATTTATTGTATTCGTATAAAAATATACGTTTTGCTGCCGTAACAGAGTTTTCAATCATGAACACCCAATCTATTGTAGAGCTGAATGTAATAGAGTGTGGGTACATCATAGCCACACCTGTAGATTCTTCCATCGGTCTAGCAACTGCAACCGGGAGCGGCCCCACGAAGTTGTCTTCGGGGCTCGTGCCACTTTTTTGCACCATCAAAGTACCTAGATTCGTTTTTGTAGAATCATAAGAGGCGATAGGTGTGGTATTTCCATTGAATATATGTTCGACTGCTCGTAGTGCCATGATGTTTTAATACTTTAATTTTCTGTTAGCAACGCTCTAACCTTGATGTTATCTGGTAATGTTGTCGGTGTATAACGAATATAGGTAGTGCTGTTTGCTTTATCTGTCGTGTTATATGAACCCCAACTGCTTCCATCGGTTGTCTTCTCCCATGTTCCGCTTGCCGATGCGGTAGTGGTGTCATCTAGAAGCAAGCCTTCACTAACAGCATCGTAAAGTCTGATACGAAGTGTCGGCACTGTGGTACCAAAAGCTGTAGAGAATCTCCAAGCAAATTGCTTGCTCGATGCAACCGAATGTGTAGACGACGGCTGATAGTGGGAATCGGTAGTTAAGTCATCATATAAAACAGCGAGTGACATTATTCGACCAGGAGAACTCAGCATACATATTGTTTCAAACTCAAACATAAATTGAATAGATTCGGTTGGAGCCACTCCAAGCAAGTCGCCGTCTTTTGGTAAGAGCGTCCATTCGCCAGTGTTGTCAGAAATACCGCTTATACGGTAATAAGAAAATATTCCGGCTAGTGGCACAGTAAACTTTCCGCTACCAATATAGCTCACAGTAGAAAGTAGTAATCTTTTAAAAGCTGTGCAGTTCGGTGTAGATATTTCTGGAGTTATGACTCTCTGGTTGGTAGAAGATGCATAAGTGCAATGTGCCGATAATGGTAGGGCATACATATGACATAGCAGCGCAGTAGCTCCGTGTTTGACTACATGGGCAATGCCGTTTTCACTCCAGACAGTTATTACCTGAGAGGATGTCGTGAAAAAAGGTGCGGTGTTCGGGTCGGCGAGAGATTGATCTTGTTGTTTTACATCAACTCCCCAAATATGATCAAACTGTTCTCCTGATACAGCAGGGTATCTTGTTACATATTGTCTAAAGCCAGTAGCGGCGGTAGTAAGCAGAATAAGACGATCTATAGCATCAGCTATTTCTACTTGGTTCAACGCACCAGTTGCGGCATATGTACTGGCACTACCTGGCGGTATTTCTGTTCTGTTGTCAGATATCCAACCGAGGTTGCCGGCAAATATTTTTGATACAGCCGCACGATAGATACGAGTTGCTGTTACGAAGTATATTGATTCTTCGTTGGCGCCAGGGCCATGAGTTAATGTTCCAATACGGCCATTGTTTACACCCACCACAGTACCAGTAACAAGTTGCGGAGCGGTAGAGACAACATCAGCTGTATCAATAATATAAACAGCGCCGGCGCCTATGGTACCAGCAGAAGATGTAAGAGTAATAGCTGTAGTTGAAGTAAATGAAGCAATGGTGTACCAAGTAGTTACATTAGCTGGGCTTGTGGTGTTAAAAGCAATTTTCATTCCAACCATTGTGTCGGTGAATGTTGTACCAGAGCCAGTCACTGCCGTACCGGCTACTTCTACTGTGCCAGTAGTGTAGTAGGCAACGTTCACACGCATTTTACCTGCGGTTACTGTGCCTGATGCTCGAAGATTGTATCGAAATACACGCATATAAGTAGAGCCCATACCATCAAGTACATATGCATAATGCAGACCTTTATTAACTTCTGTACTTAATGTCAAACCACAAGATGCCAAGTTGGTGACGATGTTGCTCGTAGTTCCTGAATCTGAAAACCAATACACACCTCTTTGATCACTCACTGAAGTGGCAATAGCTGGAAAAGTAGAGCCGGCTGTGGTGAAGTCGTGGTAGCCGGCACCTTTTAATAGGAATAACCCGCCACTGGCTGCTGTTGTGCTGTTTGTAAGAGCAAGAGCGAAGCGTAATTCTTCAATAACATATGAAGTACCGGCTGGTATAACTCCAGGTGAAGTAGTGAGACCGATAGATGTGTCGCTTGCAATTTGCCCGATGTGATACCACTGAGTTATTTGTGTCGGGTCAGTAGAACCAAAACCAATGCGAGGGCCGAGACCTCCGGTAACGGCGGTGGCTCCTGTACCTGCGGCGATGCCTTCAGTTACAAAGCCGGTACCGGAGCCTGTTACAGTACAATCTGCTATTACAAAAGATGTACCCGCAGCATATGCTCCTGAGGCACCAATAATGTTCATAGTGGCAGTAGTAGCATACGAAACAATAGGGTACCAACAATTTATTTCAGCCACATTCGTACTACCAAAGCCGATCATTTTACCAACATATGTCGCAAGAAAACCTGTACCAGAGTGAGTTACTAAACCGGCTGTTGTTACAGTTACTGTACCAGTAGAGTACACACTCGATGGTGCAGCCACAGCCACTGTACCTGTGGTGTGAAGGTATCTTTGAACGCGGAAGCCACGGTTAGCCGAAGTACCTCCGTTTGGCATTGTCATTGTTATGAAACCTTTCCAGTTGTATGTATATAATGTTTTGTTGTATTCGTACAAAAATATTCTTCTGGTTGTACCGGTGGCAACTTCGAGTAAAAATACCCAGTCGATAGTTGAGCTAAATGTCATGGCGTGAGGCATAGACATAGATACTGCTGTCGATTCTTCCATCGGTCTTGCAATAGCCACAGGCATCGGCCCCACGAAGTTGTCTTCAGGATTCGTTCCACTTTTTTGAATCATCAAAGTGCCTAGATTCGTTTTTGTAGAATCATAAGAGGCGATAGGTGTAGTGTCTCCATTAAAGATGTGTTCGACTGCTCGTGTTGCCATGGTATTTTTTTATTAAACCTCTAAATAATCAATGTTAATTTGTACGGTGGTTGTACCTGATATAACACAGTACAATACTTCGTCGACTCCACCCTCAACATAATTCGGATGATTGTTCGACCCGTATAGCCCTCCTGTTTTTGGCGCTAAATATTTTTCAAAATCAGTACCGCCAGAAGTGAATCTGAATGATACAGACGTCGCATCGGCAGTCAGGGAAAATCGTGAAGCGTACACTCTTATTTTTTTACCAGATGCCGGCGTACGAACATTTCCTGAAGCGGCCAAGCTCGTGGTCATTTTGGTAACGCCTTGACCAGTTAAAAGAGAACCTAATGTTTCCTCTGTCGCTGGATTTATTCTGGTGTTTGAATCATCTTTTACTCCGACAACGTTTGATGACGGAGTGCTACCCATGACCAAAGCGTTAGCTTCTTTGGGAAGAAGTTGTGATGCTACTATTCCTGCACCTGCAATACCTGCTATTTTTAGAAAATTTCTTTTATTTTCATCAGAATGTGTCTCATCGGAATTACTTTGAATTATTTCTAAGTCAGAAAAATTAGTAGGATTTTTTATTTCCTGTAATCTTTTTCTTGAAATTAATTTAAAAGAATATTTTGATGGAAGCATAAAATATATACAAGATAAATTATACATTAATATATAAAATTTTGAAACAATAAATATGTTTACATGTGGATGTTGATAGGATATTATTATGTCAATGCCTAAGGACTATATTTTTATTTCTTCAAAAAAATATTTTTTTAATTTTTTTCATATAGGAATACTCTTTTTCTTTACACTTTTTTTTGGATTCATTGATGTTGCTGTTGCCTACGAGAGATATGAAGCAGGCAGTACTGCGACAATTGGTGAATTTGTTTACGAGGATGATTTTACTCCATCAACCGCTGATTGTATCGTTAATATTTATGATCCAACAAGTTCTCATGTTGTTACAGATGGAGCCATGACCGAGGAGGCGAGTGGGTGGCATTATTATGATTATTCTATTCCATCAATAGGTCCAGAGGGTACTTGGCCGACAACAATGAGTTGTGGAACACTGATTGGCGGGGATTTAGTTAAGATGGATAAAACTTTTACTGTGGGTGCTGTTACTGTTGCTTCAAGTACAATTGCAACTTCTGTTTGGACTAATGCTTCAAGAACATTGAGTTCGTTTGGTACATTGGTGAGCGACATATGGTCTAGTGCAACTCGAAGACTATCTGACGGTACTCTTGATTCCGGATCTCTTGCAACTTCCGCTAACTTAACAACTGCTACAACTTCTCTTGCTGCTGTCATTAACGCAAACACAGATTCACAAGTCTTAGCTGCTTCAACTTCTGTTGGTTCTCTAATTGCCGGAACAAACGCTCAAGTCTTAAGTGCTTCAACATCAGTTGCTGCAGTAGTTAACGCGAATACTGATTCTAAGATTTTGACTGCGTCAACCTCTATCGGTTCTTTAATTTCTGGAACAAACGCCCTTGTCTCTGCTAACGCTTCACTCATTAGTGGTTTGAACAACATTACAGCAGCTGATGTATGGAGTTCACCTACGCGCTCACTCTCAACGTTCGGTACTTTGGTCGCGGACATTTGGGCGAATGGTACCAGAACATTGACTAGTGGTGGTGGGGGGGCTTCAGTCGCCGACATCTGGAGTTACGCAACTCGAAGACTATCTGACGGTACTCTTGATT